>JAXDPV010000250.1:0-36226 GCA_034668185.1 Actinomycetota bacterium | reverse complement strand
AGCTGGTCGGGCCGTAGTCGACCCAGGAGGTCGCCGGTTCGTTCGTGGTCCACGTCACGGTGGCCTTGTTCGTGAGTGCCGTCGAGCCGATCGCGGTCACCGTCGGCGCCGTCGTATCCGGCGTCGGCGGGGGCGGCGGGCCCGGGGGCTGCCCACCACCGGGCGGGGGCGGGGGCTGCTTGAGGGTGATCAGCCCGAGGGCGAGTGTGCCGGGCGTGCTGAAGGTGCTCGTCGCGGCATAGGAACCCGGGTTCCCCGGGGTGACGATGAAGGGCGCCAGGTCAGCCAGGGTCAGACGATTCGTGCCCGTCCCCACGTCGGCGCGGTTGGTCATGCCCGTCGGCGGGGTGAACGAGGTCGTCGTCTGGGCGGTCGTCGCCTTGGCGGCTTGCACGGCCACGACCCGTCCGCTGGCCGTGACGCTGACGGTGTTGGACACCGAACTCGTCGCGAGGGCACCTGCGGAGACGATGACGGGTTGCGTGCCATCGGTGCCGCGATACACCACGACTGCCATCGATCGGTAGCCAGTCTTCGTCGTGAACGTCACGTTCTGCGAAGTGATCGCATTTGTCAAGAACCCTGAGAAGGTCTGGACCTCCACCGCGCCGATCGTGTAGTCGGCGAGGGCGGTGAACCCAGTTGGCGTGTTGGCATGGCTGGAACCCGCGACCGTTGTCGTGGCCACGATAACGAGATCCTGCGCCTGCGTACCGCTGATGGGTCCGGCCGACAACGACACCGACGAGCTGCTCGAATCGGTTGCCGTGGCAATGCGGCTGATGCTCGGGCCACAGGTGGTCGTGGTGAACGACGCGTCCGTCCCGGTCCGTTGGTTTCCGGCGGCGTCGGTCGAGCGCACCCGATAGTTCCGGCTGGTCCCGCAGGCCAGCCCGGTGATCGCCACCGAGTGCCACGTGACCAGCGAACCGTCGCTGACTGTCGTCCCGTAGGTCGGCGGCGGCCCAAGGTCGACGTTGCTGGTGGCCGGCTCGTCGGTGCTCCACGTGATCGTGGCGGTGTACGGCCCGGTCGCCGTGGCCACGACCGACGAGATGGTCGGCGCGGTGACGTCAGTGGGGCACGCAGCCGTCGTGAAGGACGCATCGGTGGACAGCGAACTGGCGTTTCCGTTGGCGTCGGCCCCGCCGACCGCAGCGTGGTACGAGGTGTTGCACACAAGGTCGGCGACCACGACGGAGTGGCTGGTGCGAAGGCCCGCGGCTTCGTCGGCGCTGCGTCCGTACGTGGTCGTCGCCCCGAACTCGACGTAGCCCGTCGCCGCCTCGCTCGTCGCCCAGGTAACGGTGGCGGCAGTGGCTGTCACGCCGCTCACGACCGGGGCGCCAGCGACCGCTGGCGGGGTGGTGTCCGACGCCGGTCCGATGGTGGTGACGTGGCGGTCGCTGCCGTCGTAGGTGAGTTGCTGGGCGCCGAGCGTAGTGGTGTTGCCCCGCGGGTCGTAGGTGATGCCGGCGAAGGCAGCGTCGCTGCTGGAGGTGAGCTTGTCGGCTTGGTCGTAGCAGTACGTCGTCGACGCGGCGTCGACGGTCATAGCCGTTCGGTTGGTGTTGTTGCCCATGCTGTAAGTGCAGCCCGCGGACGTGGCGTCGAACGCGTAGGTGTAGTGGTGGGCGGCGTAGCCGTTGGCGGGATCGGCGACCCAGGCATCGACGAGGCGACCGGCGTTGTCGTAGGCGAAGTTGTCCCCCGCACGGGGATCGTTGCCGTCGACCTTCTCGTCGAGCACACGGCCGGTCGAGGAGCGCTTGGTCACCTCGTCGCTCGCCAGCGAGCCATTGCCGGGAGCGCGCCAGTCGAGCTTGCTGACGCGACCGCGATTGTCCCGGCTCATGAGCAGGCTGGTGCCGTTGGCGTTGTAAGCGATACCCGTGAGGAGGCCAGAGCCGGCGTCGTAGGTGGGCGTGGCGACCATCGATCCGGCGAACGTCTCGTTCGAGAGTCGACCGCTCGTGTCAAAGCTCTGGTGGGTGGCGCCCGCGGGCCCGTTGGTGTCGGTGGCGCGGCCGGCCTGGTCGTAGGTCGTCGTGGTGGTGTTCGCCCAGACGTCGCGGTAGGCCGTGGTGCGCCCCAACCAGTCGGTCGTGGTGGTGACCGTACCGTCGCTCGTCCCCCCGTAGACCGTGTCGTCATGCACGTTGGTGACCAACGGATTGCCGGCGACGGCATGGTTGTAGCTCGTCGTACGCGCCGGCTCGTTGCCGAAGGCAGGGTCCGTGTGCTGGCTGACGCGGCCGCGGTAGTCGTAGGTCGTGCAGGACCAGCCCTGGCTGTTCACCTGGCTCGCGACGGCCCGCCCGGCGGCGTCGTAGACGAAAGTCTCGACACGGGGCGTGCCCGGCCCGGCACCGTCGGGGTCGGGACCGCTGCGGGCCTGGAGCGCGCCGGCCTGGTCGACAGCCTCGACGGCTTGGGTGCATGGGTTGTCGGCGGTGGCCGGGACGCCGGCTTCGCCGTAATAGCTGCTGGTGGTCGTCGTCCCCGCGGGGAGGGTCGTCGCCTTGGGCCGCCAGTAGCCAGTACCCGCCGGCTCGTAGGTCGTGGTCGATCGCAGGTTGAGACCGGCGGGATCGACCGTGGTCGCGGTCGCGAGCGACATTTCGGGGATGTACTCGTTGGTGGTGACCTTGCCGTCGGGGTCGGTGGCGGTGGTCGCCAGGTTGTAGCGCGGCTTGGTGGTCGCCCCGGGCGCGGTGACGTGGAGCCGAGCCGCGCCCGTCCGTTCTTGGTAGTCGACCCGCAGCCGGTGGGTACCCGCCAGCACCGACGACGTCGACAGCGACGGCATGGTGCCGCCGGCCGCGGCGACGCGGGCTGCGGCCCGGCCTGGCAGGAGCGCGTGGCCGTACAATGCGATGTCGTCCAGACCTCCGGAGAAGCCGGCGTCGCCGGCCCAGTTGCTCTTGCCGACGTAGTTGGAAGTCCGCCAGATACTGTTGGGGAGTTGGCCGCTGCCCGTGGCCACCGGGATGCCGTTGCGGTAGATGGTGATCGCGCCTTCAACGTCCATGGTGACCATCACGTGCTGCCAACTGTTCGCCACCAGCGCCCCGGGCGCGGCCAGGAAGGCAACTTGGGTGCCGCCGCGAAACACGTAGAACCCCAAGTCGTTGGAGGTGCCAACGCGGGTCAGCACGATGTTGTCGCTGGCCGCGCCGTTGCCGAGGTCGAGGATGCGTTCGAACGAGCCGCTACCGGTCGGGTAGACCCAGGCCTCGAGCGTGAGGCCCTGGCTGAAGTCGGAGTAGCCGTCGCCGATGTCGAGGTAGCCACCGGCGAGCGAGGCGCCGGTGCGCCCGTCGCCGGTCGCTCCCGCTTGGGTGAATGCAATCGCGCCCGCGGCCGTGGCCGCCGGGTTGCCCATGGCGTCCGCGGCCGAGGTGCCGGCGCCGTCGTCGAGCTTCCAGTAGTTCGAGGCGCCATCCGACTTGGGGATCTCGGGATAGGTGGCCGCGCCCCAGGTGTCGAGGAGCGTCTTGTCGTCGACCACGACGCGGGCGTTGTCGGCGTCCACCGTGATCGGTGACGCCGAGGGGAGCGTGATCTCTCCGGTGAGCCTGGCGGAGAAGTTGTCCGCAGGAAGGCCGGCGGCCGGCGAGGCGACGCCCCACTCGGCGTCAGGAGCGACGGTCGTGTGGGCCTTGGGCGTGAGGGCGAGGTCGGCGTTGTCGAACCAGGCGGCGGCAAGGCCATCGATGCCTTCGTCGAACCCGGTGGTCGAGTGCGGGGCCGAGGCCGAACGGCCTTGGACGTCGAACTCGGCCGCCGGGGCGGGCCCGTAGGTTTCGGCCAGGCGATCGGCTCCGTCGTAGAAGAACGTGGTGACCAGCCCACCGACGGGGTCGGCCTGGTAGTGGTGGTCGACCTTCTTGGTGGCCCGGTTCTTCGCCAGGTCCCACACGGTGTCGACGGCGATCCCGGTCGTGTCGTAGTCGCTCGTGGCATGGCCGTTGGCATCGAGGGCGACCCGGCGGGCGTAGGGCCGCGACCCGGTCTCGGCGACACCCGCGATGTGGACGTCGGTCTGGGAGGGCAAGCCCGTGGCCGGCGTGTAGGTGTAGGTGTGGGCCGGGCGGGCGCCCGCGACCGACGGCGCCGGCGCGGTGATGCTGGTGACCTTGCGCTTGGCCGGCGTGGCGTCGTTGTCGTAACCGATGAGCCACATGTGGGTGGTGGCGGTCGGATCGGTGAACGAACCCGCGGCGATCAGATCGTTGGTCAGCGTGTCGCGCACCTGGGTGAGCAGGCCGTCGCTGTTGTAGCCGAAGTCGACGATGTCGCCGCGTGGGTTGTTTGCTCCCGGGTCGCTCGCGTAGTTGAGGAGCCGGGCAAGGTGGCCGCCCGAGTAGTAGAGCTCGGTGGCGCCGCCCGCATACCCGGTGTAGGTGACCTTGCACAGCATGTCGGCCGGCGCGCTGGCGTCGAAACCGGTGCCGGTCGGGCACGAACCAGAGGGCCCATAGGTGAGGTCGGTCGTTCGGCCAGAGGCGTCGGTGATCCGCGTGAGGCGGACGGGGCCGCCGGCGTGCAAGGTCGCGTACGTATAGGTCGGCGCGCCCGGGTGGAGGTCGTCCGAGGGCGAGGTGATGGGATTGCCGTCCTGGAGGCGGCCCTCGACCGTGAACCGGTAGAGGTAGCCGTCGTCACCCAGCAGCGTCCACGTACCGTCGGGGCGTTGGGTGAGGACCGCTTCTTCGCCCTCGGGCGGCTTCCACCCACTCCCGGTGTTGCTGTACAGGTGGTCGGCGCCGGTGGCGTCGACGACGGCGGTGGTTGAGGCGTTCACGGGCCGCACCGCGGTGTAGCTGGCCTGGGCCATGGAGTCGCCCGAACGGGACCAGCCGTCGGGCAGGCTGGGCTGGACCGTGGTCAGCCAATCCGACGGGATGTCCATGGCCGCCGACGCCGGGTCGGTGGCCTTGCGAATCTTGAGGTGGAGGTATTCGGGCCCGGTGACCTGCACGTAGTCGAGCTGGATCGGGGTTGACGCCGAGCTCGAGAGCGGGAACGAGGCGCTGGTGAAGGCGGCACCGGGAGCGTTGGCCCACATGACCTGCGTACCGTTGACGGTGACCTTCACCGCGTCGTCAGTGGTGGCCGAGTCGATGACGTAGGAGCCGTCCTGGAGCGCGGGGACCCGAATGGCACCGTCCCAGTGGGCGACCCAGTGCTCCGGGTTCATGATGCCTGGATTGGGTCCGTCTCCCGGGGCGCCCCAATCGAAGGAGAGCTGCGGGTCGATGCGGTGCAACAGGCGCGGTTCCCCGGCATCGATGACGCCATTGCTGTTCGAGTCCTGGTAGTAGTCGCCGGTCAGGCCCTGTACCCGGGGGGCCTGCGAGTTGTAGGTGAAGGAGACGCCGACGGGTCCGCCCACCGTCGGGAACGAAGGGCCGCCCGCGCTCACCACGAGGTTGCCGTTGGACAGGTTGACCGCGCCGGGGCCGAAGGAGTCGAAGGGAAGATTGGGCTGTTGGCCGAGCCGAAAGTCGACCTTCACCTTCCGTGCCGCGCTCCACGGAGTGGTGACTCCGAAGGGGTCCTGGGCGCGGACGATCCATGAATAGGTGCCGCCGTCGGCGAAGGTGCCAGGCGGCGGGGTCCACGTCGTCGTTCCGAGCCATTGCGACATGGCCATCCGGCCGGACTGCCCATCCGGGCCGGTGGCGATCTGGAACTGGTACTTCACGGCGTCCGGAGGTGAGTCCGGGTCGGTCACGGTGGAAGACGTGAACGAGAGGTTCGTTTGGACGACCACCGAGTCGGCCGCCGGCGAAGAAGGAGCCGGCGTCGGAGGGCCGCTGTTGGTCATGGTGAAAGAACGCACCCAATTCGGGTCGGTCTGCCTGAAGCCGTCCGAGGTGTAGACGTGCCAGTAGTAGGTCGTGCCGGGCACGAACTGGAGCGCCGGGACCGTGAGTTGGTTCGTACCGGCCAGCCAGCCCGAGTCGTACACCGGGTTGGTCTCGGCGTTGGCGTTCGTCGAAACCCGGTAGTAGTAGGAGATGACGTCGCCCTCGGCGTCGCTCGACGACACGTCCAGCACCGGCGAATGCGCCAGGGCTCCATTCGCGGTGGCGGACGGCATCGGCTGCGCTATCTGAGGAGCGGTCTCGACCGGGCGGAAGGACGACACCCAATCCGGGTTCGTCTGGTCACCGAACTCGTCGCTGACGTACACGTGCCAGTAGTAGGTCTGGTTCCACGCCAGGGGCCCCACGTCGCAGTAGCTCTCGAGCTGCCACGGGCATTCGTCAACCACGCCGGTTTCCGCATCCGCACCGGTGGTCAGGCGGAAGTAGTAGTAGACGTCGTCACCATCAGGATCGGTGGTCGGGTTCACCGCCAGGCGCGGGAAGATGTCGGCGTCGTTCAGGGTGTGGAGTTGGGCGCCGTTGGCCGGAGACGAAGGCGACACCGCGTATGGCGCCGAGCTGTAGTCGAGGAACAGCTCGAAGCTGGAGAACTCCTTGAACGTGTAGTTGTAATAGTCCTCTTGTCCGATGAACTTGAGGGCATAGCCGCCCTCGGTGGCGTTGTCGTAGAACGACCGCAGCTCCTCGCTCGAGAAGTCCATGAACCCGTCCGCCACACCCGTTCCCAGGTACTCGCCCAGGCTCGGCCAGTCGTATGAGCCGTGGTACACCTCGATCCCCGTCGGGCTTGCCGTCCCATCGACCAGCGCGTCCAGGACGAGCTCCGCACCGACGATGTGCTTGTCGAGCAAGTCCTCGTAGGGGAAGTAGGCCGTCGACCGCCACGACGTCCAGTCGTTCGGAGTCGGCTGACCCACCCGGATGTCGCACGGCGCGCACACGAACGCGCCCCCCGGTCCGCCGACGTAGGCCTGGGAGTTCGTCGCTCCTACGCTCCACAGCGAGGGGTCGATGGTGATTGGGAACGCGTCGGCCGGTAGGGCTGCAAGCCAAGCGCCGTCGACGGTCACGGTCACCGTTTTGCCGGACACCGTGTAACGCGGCTGGGCTGCGGCGATTGGGCGGCCTGCAGCGTCGAGGACGACCGGTGGCGATATCGCCCACTTGCCGGCCAATGGCCCGGCGAGCGCCAAGCCGCCGTCAGCGGTCACGACCAACGGCGCACCGACGATGTTGAACGAGAACGATCCCTGCGCGGGACGATCCCGCAGCACGATGTCTTCCTTGACGCCGTCGTTGGACGGGCGGTATCGCAAGTCGACGTTCGGCCATGCGTCGCGGTAGGTCACCGACCGGTGGGCGTCGTCCTGTGTCGGCACGACGTCGGCCGAGCCGACCGCCTCCATCGAGATCTGTCCCGCCGGAGTGTCGATGCGCACTCCGGCCGCGAGGTTGTCGAAGTGGGCGCTGAACGTATTGGCCTTGTTCCGAAAGCCGCCCGCCTCGGCCACCAATGAGCTGTCGATGTCTTGCCAGCCCTTGGCCGTCTGGTAGTGCTTCGGCGTCGCCGAGATCTTGGCCGTGGACGTCCCGTCAGGGTTCTTGAACGTCTTGGCGAACTCGGTGCGTGCCGAGACGTCCTCCACACTCTTGCCGGGGACGAACCCCGACGCCTTGCCCGGCGCGGCGATGGGGGCCTTCGGCGGCGTATGCGCCGACGAGGGCGGAACCCACGCCTCGTGCGACGCCGGCGCAACTGCGACCTGGTCGGCGGGCACGGCCGCGACCGGAACGGCAGTCGAGCTTCCCTCGGGCATCATCGGCGTCGAATCCGTCGGCGGCGAGGTCACCGCCGGAACCGCAGGCGACGTCCCCGCGCCGGCCACGGCCGCCGCGGGGCCGACCTGCACTGCGAATCCCGCCGCTAGCAGTGCCGAAGCCATCGCCACCACGACCGCGTGACGCCACCACTGAGAATGCAACCGCCGCATCGAGCCTCCTGCCCAGCAACCTTGGAGGCAACTGTGCCAACTGAGGCAAAACCGGTCGATAGCCCCAACGCGTCATGAAACGCGTTCGATTAGGCATGACAGGCGAAGGCCTCAGGGCTACGGCGGCCGGTCAGAAACCTTCGACCTCTTTGGCGCCGACGAAGCGGAGCAGGGCGTTGAGGAGCCGCAGGTCGTAGATGCCCGAGAGGCTGACGTCGTCCAGGAGGCCGAGTTCCTTGGCGTGGCCGGCGCTCGCCTTCAACGAACTCGGGATGGGGTCCATGGTGAACGTCATGTTGGCCCAGGCAGCCTGGATGACCTGGGGGGCGATGCCCTTGCCGGTGATCTTCTTGATGCCCTGGTCGACGAGGGCCTGCGACTCGGCCGGGTGGTCGAGGACGAAAGCGGTCGCTCGGATCTGGCCTTCGAGCAGCCGGGCGACGATCTCGGGATGGTCGTCGAGGAACTTCGTGCGGACGACGAGGTGGGTGGTAACGAACTGCCCGTCGGGCCAGAGGTCCTTCTCGTTCAGGAGGATCTTGGCGTTGCCCTCCTGCACCAGCCGGGTGACCCACGGCTCCGGCACCCAGGCCCCGTCGATCTGGCCCTGCTTGAACGTGTCGAGCGTCTGGCTGTTGTCCTGCGGCATGACGCGGACGTCGCCGCCACCGTTGGTGTCCGTCGACAGGCCGTTCTGCTTCAGCCAGTAGCGCAGGGCGACGTCCTGGGTGTTGCCGAGCTGCGGCGTCGCCAGCTTCTGGCCCCGGAGGTCGGCCGGCCCGTTGATGCCTTGGCGGACGACGAGGGCCGCGCCTCCCGATGTCGCCCCGGAGATGATGCGCAGGGCTTCGCCGTGGGATTGCACGAAGCCGTTGATGGCGGGGTTCGGACCGACGTAGGTCGCGTCGATGGCGTCGGAGAAGAGCGCTTCGACGGCCGCCGGCCCGGCGTTGAACGTCGACACCTCGAGGGGGTTGTTGCCGAGCGCGTCCTTGAAGATGCCGCCCTCGACCCCGACGATGGCGGTGGCGTGGGTGACGTTCGGGAAGTACCCGAGACGGAGGGTGACCGGCGCCGGCGGCGTGGTCGTCCCGGTCGTCTTCTTGGTCGAGGTCACGATCTTCGTCGCCGCGCCCTTGATCTTCGCCGCCGTCGTGGTGGACGGCGCCACCGTCGTGTCCGCTGCCCCGCTGGCCGTCGTGGTCGCGATGGCGTCCGCCGGCACCGTCGTCGAGGTGGTCTCGTCGACGGCGACGACATCCCTAGAGGACGCGACCTTCGACGGGGACCGGTCCGCGCCGCCACCGCACGCCGCACCTACAAGCCCGAGCACGGCGACGACGACAGCGAGGATCAAGAGGTTCGAGCGGCGGGGGTAGTGCGGCATCAGGCGTCCAATCTTCAGTATCTCCATCAAGTAAGTAGAGATAGTGGGGTTAGGACGCCAACGTGTCAAGTCGCCGTGCCGCCCGACCAACATTGACGGCCATGAAGCCCGATGAGCAACCATGGCGGCCATTCGTTCGCATCACGGCCTGGCTGGCGCTATCCGCCACCGCGCTCTGGGCGGTCGAGATCGCCATATTCGACCTCTGGCTCACCGATGCTTGGCGCGGACTTGCACCCTGGGGCGGGCGCATCGCCGGCGTGACCGTCTACCTGGCCATTGGCGCCGGCATCCTCTGTCTCTGGGCATTGCTCACCAAGCCGAGAAATCGCTCCGTGCGGATCGTGGCCCTAGTCGGCGTGGTGGCCCTGTTCCCAGCGACGGCGGTCGCCTCCGGCTCGTCGGCCCTGGTCGGAGGCCAGGCGGTCCGGGTCGTGGCCGTCATAGCGACGGTACCGGGGCTGCTGGTGACTCTCGACCTCATCGTCGAGGCCGTCCTCAACGGAAGCGTCTGGCTGGTGAACCGTCGGCTGATGCACCGTGGCCGGCCCTCGCTCAGCTTCCTCGTTGACGACTGGCTCCAACCGCAGAACAAGCTGCAGATCATCGCCGTCGGCCTGGCAGGCGGAGGCGTCGTCTGGCTTGTGGCCGCCTCGTTTCTTCCGGCGACGCCCTTGGCCTTTCCGGGACTACCGGGCTGGTTCGGCGCCCTGCCCTACCGCTTCAGGACCGTCGTCGACGCCCTCGCCGCCGGCTCGCTCACAGGCGGGTTCGTCATGTGGTTCCAGGCCTCCCAGCTGCCGACCGCCGACGCCGCTGAGGTTTCGCCCACGCCGTCGTCGTCGGGCACGTTGCCACGCACGGCCATCGTCGGGCTCGCGGCCGTGGCTGGCGGGATGCTGGCCTATTGGGCTATGCGATGCCGAGGACGGCCGGCAGGTCCAAGTGGGAACTGACGACCAAGGGCGTGTCGACGCCGTCGTAGGCGGAGTCGTCGAAGGCGCCGGTGTAGCGGACGGCGGTCATGCCCATGCCGAGGGCGCCGGCCACGTCGGTCCGGCGAAGGTCGCCGACGTGGGCGGCACGAGCGGCGGCAGACACGCCCAAGCCGGACAAGGCGTGCTCGAAGATGAGGGCCGAGGGCTTGTAGTAGCCGACCTCGTCGGAGAAGGACCAGTGGTCGAAGAACCCGAGCACGCCGAAGTGCTCGAGGATGTCCCGCAAGACAGACGACGGCGTCATGCCGACGTCGCAGATGATCCCGAGGCGGAGGCCGGCGCCCTTCAACACCCGTAGGCAATCGGCGATGCCGTCGGTGAGCGCCGGGTAGTTGGAGGTCGAGTAGGTGAACGACGAAACCAACGCCTCGTGGACACCCGCGGGCAGCGTGTAGCCAAGAGCCTCGACGATGTCGACCGCGGCCTCGACCCGGGTGTACTGCTCGCCCGACTGCCAGGCGGTGACGAACCGGTCCCATGAAGACGCCATCGCCTTGTCGAGCACCGAACGCTCGGTGGCGAAGCCGGCGTCCTCCAAGATCCCGATCCACGCGTCCAGGCGATCGTCGCGAGCCGTGCCCCCGCCGTCGACGACGAGCGTGTTCCAGAAGTCGAAGGTCACGGCCTCCAACGACGGGCTCATGAGTGCGTGTGCGAAGGCCGCACGACACCATCGAGGACGGCCTGCTCGGCCACGGCCGTAGCCACCAGCTCGACCACGTGCTTGTTGAACACCGAAGGCACGATATAGCCGGCCGAAAGCTCGTCGTCGGGAACGGCCGAAGCGATCGCTGAAGCCGCGGCCAGCTTCATGTTCTCGGTGATCGTGGTGGCACCGGCATCCAATGCACCACGGAAGATCCCAGGGAAGCACAGGACGTTGTTGATCTGGTTCGGGTAGTCGGACCGACCCGTGGCGATGACGGCAGCCAACCCCTCGGCCTCCTCGGGCATGATTTCCGGGTCGGGGTTGGCCAGGGCGAAGACGATGGGGTCGTCGTGCATCACCCGCAGGTCGTCACGCTTCAACAGGCCAGGCCCGGAGACGCCCACGAACACGTCGGCGCCCGGCAACACCTCGTGGATGGCACCACGGCGCATCTCCGGGTTGGTGTTCTCGGCGAACCACTGCTTCGAAGCGTCCAGGTCGGAGCGCCCCTCGTAGATGGCGCCCTTCCGGTCGACACCGATCACGTTGGGCACACCCGCCTGCATGAGGATCTTGGTGATGGCCACCCCGGCCGCGCCCACGCCGGCGATCACCACCTTGAGCTCCGACATGGACTTGCCCACGACCTTCAGGGCGTTCCGCAGCGCCGCCAAGACGACCACCGCGGTGCCGTGCTGGTCGTCGTGGAACACCGGGATGTCGAGCATCGCCTTCAACCGCTCCTCGACCTCGAAGCACCGGGGCGCGGCGATGTCCTCCAGGTTCACGCCCCCGAACACCGGCGCCAGCCGGACCACCGTCTCGACCAGGGCGTCGGCATCGGCGACGTCCAGGCAGATGGGGAAGGCGTCGACCCCGGCGAACTCCTTGAACAGCAAGGCCTTGCCCTCCATCACCGGCAATGCCGCCGCCGGCCCGATCGAGCCCAGCCCCAGCACCGCCGTCCCGTCGGTCACGATCGCCACCGTGTTGGCCTTGATGGTGAACTTGTGGACGTCGGCCGGGTTCTCGGCGATCGCCCGGCGCACCCGGGCCACGCCCGGCGTGTACGCCATCGAGAGGTCGTCGCGGTTCGTCAGCGGGATCTTCGACCGCACCTCGATCTTGCCGCCCTCGTGCATGAGGAAGGTGCGGTCGCGCACCGACTCCACCCGGACGCCGTCGAGGGCCTCGACCACCGTCCGCAGGCGGTTGACGTGGCCGTCGTCGACCGCGAACACCGTGATGTCACGGACGATCTTGTTGCCCCGCACCTCGACGATGTCGAGCCCGGCGATGTTGCCCCCGGCCTCGCCGATGGCGGTGGCCACCCGCCCGAGCATCCCCGGGGCGTTGTCGACCTCGACACGGATGCGAACGGAATAGGAAGCGTTGGGCCCGGCCACGCCCACGAGTGTCGTTGAAGCGCCCGGCAAACGACAAAAGGAAAAGCCAAAGCGCCGTCCCGCTGGGGAAGGACGGCGCTTCGGCTTCGACAAGAGAGAAACTGCTGGGTGCTACTGGTGGGGCGCCCGCTGGGGGCTAGGCGCCTTCACGCTCCATCTGCTCGAGGCAGCGGCGGATCTCGGAAGCCCGGAACCGGCGGTGACCGCCGAGGGTCCGGATGGCCGTGATCTTGCCGGCACGAGCCCAACGTGTGACGGTCTTGGGGTTGACGCGGAACAGGGCTGCAACCTCGGCCGGCGTGAGGAGAGCGTCGTTGTTCGGATGGTCGGCCATTTCGGGTGTCCCTTCGGTGTGTCCGTTTGCTCCCTGAACGTACGGACAGAAGGCTTTTTGGTCGATAGCACCAACGGGTCATTTTGGGCACCGTCCATGACTAGTCCGCGGGGGCCGCGACCCCGGCCGCAGGGACGGTACGCTCGCCAGCGACGTGCGGGTCTTCGAGCTCCTCCAGGCGGATTCCTACGAGCAGGTCGTCCACTGCCACGACTCGGCGACCGGCCTCCGGGCCATCGTGGCCGTCCACTCCACCCGCCTCGGGCCCGCGCTCGGCGGCACCCGCTTCTTCCCCTACCCCACCGAGGACGACGCCCTCGAAGACGTCCTCCGCCTGGCCAAGGGCATGACCTACAAGGCCGCGGCCGCCGGCCTCGACCTGGGCGGGGGTAAGGCCGTGATCCTCGGCGACCCCAACGCCCCTGGCGTCAAGACCGAGGCCCTCCTGCGCACCTACGCCCGCTTCGTCGGCTCGCTGGGCGGGCGCTACATCACCGCCGAGGACGTGGGCACGACCCAGGCCGACATGGACACCATCCGCAAGGAGACCCGCTGGGTCACCGGCGTGAGCCGTTCGCTCGGTGGTTCCGGCGACCCGTCGGCGGCCACGGCCTACGGCGTGCTCCACGGAATGAAGGCGGTGGCCCGCTCGCTCTGGGGCAACACCAGCCTCGGCGATCGCCACGTGGTCGTGAGCGGGGTCGGCAAGGTCGGCTACGCCCTCGTCCGCCACCTGGTCGAGGAGCGGGCCCGCATCACCGTGACCGACGTGTCGGCCGAGGCGCTGGCCCGGGTGGCCAAGGACTTCGACGTCGCCACCGTCGAGCCCGCCGCGGCCCACGCCGTCGGGTGCGACATCTACTCGCCGTGTGCCATGGGCAAGGCGCTGAGCGAGGCCACCATCCCCGAGCTCGGCTGCGCCGCCGTCGTCGGCTCGGCCAACAACCAACTCGCCGACGCCTCGTGCGTCGACCTGCTGGCGACCAAGGGCGTGGTCTACGCGCCCGACTACGTCGTCAACGCCGGCGGCATCATCAACATCGCCGAAGAGCTGTCGCCCGCCGGCTACCACCGCGAGCGGGCCTACGCCAACGTGCGCCGCATCTTCGACACCACCACCACGGTCCTGGAGACGGCGTCGTCGTCCGGCATCTCCACCGCGGCCGCCGCCGACCGCCTGGCCGAAGGCCGCATCGCGGCGCTGAACCAGGTCCGGCTCCTGCGCACGGGCGGCGATGGGTCGTGAGCACCTACCGCGGCATCCCGCACGAGGAGCTGATCGAAGACCTGCGACTGGCGTGCGTCTCCCGCGCCCTCGACGACCGCGAGATCACGTTGCAGAAGCAGAGCCGGGTCTTCTTCCAGATCTCCGGCGCCGGCCACGAGGCCTTGCTGCTCGCCCTCGCCCGCCACCTGCGGCCGGGCTACGACTGGTTCTTCCCCTACTACCGCGACCGGGCGCTCATGCTCGGGCTCGGCGTGACCCCGACGGAGATCCTGTTGCAGGCGGTGGGCTCGGCCGACGACCCCGCGTCCGGCGGCCGGCAGATGCCGTGCCACTGGGGATCGAAGGAGCTCAACGTGGTGACGCAGTCGTCGCCCACCGGCAGCCAATGCATCCCGGCGGTGGGGTGCGCCGAGGCCGGGCGCTACATCGCCGGGCGCGACCTCCCCGGCGCCTCGGCCCACGGCGACGAGGTCACCTACGTGTCGCTCGGCGAGGGGGCCACCAGCGAGGGCGAGTTCTGGGAGTCGTTGAACACCGCCTGCCGCCTCCACCTCCCCGTGCTCTACCTCGTGGCCGACAACGGGTATGCCATCTCGGTGCGGGCCGAGGACCAGTCGCCCGCGCCCATCAGCGAGATGGTGCGCGGCTTCCGCGGCCTGGCCATCGCCAAGTTCGACGGCCGCGACTACTTCACCGCCCGGGAGCAAGGGGCCCGCGCCATCGCCCGGGTGCGGGCCGGTGAGGGCCCGGGGTTGATCCACGCCAAGGTCACCCGGCCGTACTCCCACTCGGCGGCCGACACCCAGAGCAAGTACCGGCCCAAGGAGGAGCTGCTCGACGAGGTCGAGCACGACCCCATCCACCTGTTGGAGGAGGAGCTCGTCGCCGGGGGCGTGCTGAGCCGGGAGCAGGTCGATGCCATCCACGCCGAGGCCAAGGAGATCGTCAACGCCGCTTCCCGCGAGGCCATGGCCGGGGCCCGACCCGACCCGGCGGCCGTGCTCACCAACGTGTTCGTCACCCCCGACGTCGAGGCAACCAAGGCGCCCGAAGAGGGCGACGGCGAACCGGTCTCGTTCGGCGAGGCCGTGCGCCTGACGTTGCACGAGGCCATGGCGGCCGACGAGCGCATCCGGGTGTTCGGCGAGGACGTGGCCGACGCGCCCGAGGCCATGATCGAGGAGGTCGAGGGCAAAGGCGGCGTGTTCGGCACGACCCTCGGCATCCAGAAGCGCTTCGGCATCGCCCGCTGCTTCAACACGCCGCTGGCCGAAGCCAACATCGTGGGCCGGGCCGTGGGCCAGGCGATCCGGGGCCTGCACCCCGCGCCCGAGGTCCAGTTCTTCGATTACATCTGGCCGGCGATGACCCAGATCAAGAGCGAGGCGGCCACCATCCGCTGGCGCTCGAACGGCGCGTTCTCGTGCCCGATGGTGTTGCGGGTGCCGATCGGCGGGTACCTCACCGGCGGCTCGATCTGGCATTCGCAATGCGGCGAGTCGATCTTCGCCCACATCCCCGGCTTGATCGTGATGTACCCGAGCCGGGCCCGTGACGTCGCCGGGCTGTTGCGCACCGCGTTCATGTGCGAGGACCCGGTGCTCTTCCTCGAACACAAGCGCCTGTACCGCCAGCCGTTCGCCCGTGACCCGTTCCCGCCGGCCGACTACCGCATCCCGTTGGGCTCGGGCGACATCGTCCAGCCGGGCACCGACCTCACCATCGTGAGCTACGGCTACACGGTCCACCTGGCCAAGCAGGCGGCGGCCTCGCTGGATGCGTCGGTCGAGATCGTCGACCTCCGATGCCTCATCCCATGGGACAAGGCGCTGGTCGCCGAGTCGGTGGCCCGCACCGGCCGGGTCCTGGTCGTCCACGAGGACATCCGCACCGCCGGCTTCGGCGCCGAGGTGGCGGCGTGGATCGCGGAGGAGTGCTTCGGCGACCTCGACGCGCCCGTCGCCCGCCTCGGCGCCCAGGACTGCCACGTCGCTTACGAGCCGACCCTCGAGGTGGCGATCCTTCCCCAGGCCGACGACATCGCCGAGGCCGCGCGGCGGTTGCTGGCGTTCTAGGCGCCGCCCTCGTAGGGGAAGCCGAGGTCGGGCGCGGTGACGAGCGCCTTGAAGGGGATGCCCTCGGCCGCGGCCATGGCTTCGCAGGTGCCGCCCCGGTCGACGACGGTGACGATGAGCGCAGCGACGGCGCCCGCCTCACGGACCACGGCCGCGGCTTCGAGCAACGAGGTGCCCCGGGTGACGGCGTCCTCGGTGAGGACGACGCGGTCGCCCGGTTCGAGGGCCCCGGCGATGCGGCCGCCGCCGCCGTGGTCCTTGACCTCCTTGCGGACGGAGAAGGCCTTCAGCCCGCGGCCGCGGGTGGCGGCGATGCCGGCGGTGCAGAAGGCGACGGCATCGGCGCCCATGGTCAGCCCACCAATGGCGGTGATGTCGTCGGGCAGGACGGCCAGCAACGCGTCGGCCACGAGCAACATGCCGTCGGGCCGGCACGAAGTCTGCTTGGCGTCGATGAACCAGTTCGACCGCTTCCCCGACTTCAGCACGAAGTCGCCGGTGCGGACCGAATGCTCGAGCAGGTGGCGGACGAGGGCCTCATTCTTCATGGCAGTCGGTGTTCCTCTCTCCAGACGTAGGACGTGATCGCGCCCACAGCCGCGAGCAGCGCGACCGCTCCCGTGAGCGCGGGGACGAAGCGGCGGGCCGGCACCCGGCCCCGGTAACGGTCGAGGCGGGCGAAGGCACCGTCGTCGAGCAGCGGCCGGCCGCCGGCGCCGGTGTCGGTCACCGAAAGGGCCCGCAGCTCAGAACGGCTCACGCAAAGTTGCACCGGGCCGGCGGCGGTGTCGGCCCGCGTCCGCCAACCGGCTTGCCGTCCGACCTGGCACCCGGACACACCCGATCGCACCTTCACGTCGTGCAAGCCGGCGTCGCGCAAGGCCGCCGCGGTGAAGCCGCGGGCGTCGGCCTTCGCGACCGGCGGGCGACCGCCGCAGCCCGAGCCCAACGACAACGGGAGCAACAGCGCGGCGACCGCGAGGGCCGCCCGCATCAATGCTGGAGGTGGACGGCCCCTCGGCCGTCGACGATCTCGCCCACCTGGGCCGCGCCCCGGTGGCCCCGCTCGCGCAAGACGTCGAGCGCCTTGAAGAGGTCGGACCTGGGCACGACCACGATCATGCCAAGCCCGAGGTTGAACACGCGGGCCATTTCGTCGTCGGTCACCCCGCCGAGCCGTTGGATCTCGCCGAAGACGCGGGGCTGCTCCCACGTGCGCCGGTCGACCACGGCGTCGCGATCCTTGGGCAGCACCCGGGCCAGGTTGCCGACCACGCCGCCGCCGGTGATGTGGGCCACGGCCCGCACGTCGACGGTCCGCAGCAGCGCCCCGATGGCGGGTGCGTAGATGACCGACGGCTCGAGCAGCTCGTCGGCGAGGCTGCGCCGGCTGCCTTCGAAGGCGGGCTCGTCGAGCGACCTGCGGGCGACGTCGAAGAAGACCCGCCGGGCCAGCGAGTACCCGTTCGACCGGAGGCCGGGCGAGGGCACGCCGATGAGGACGTCGCCAGGCGCCACGTGCTCGCCGGTCACGATGCGGTCGCGCTCGACCACGCCGACGGCGAAACCGACGAGGTCGAACTCGCCGGGCTCCATGGCCCCGGGGTGCTCGGCCATCTCACCGCCGATGAGGGCGCACCCGGCCTGGCGGCAGCCTTCGGCCACGCCCGAGACGAGCTGGTCGATGTGGTCGGGGTCGAGCTTGCCGACGGCGATGTAGTCGAGGAAGAACAGGGGCTCGGCGCCTTGGCACACGAGGTCGTCGACGCACATGGCCACGAGGTCGACGCCGATGGTGTCGAAGCGGCCGGCGGCCTTGGCGATCAGCGCCTTGGTGCCGACGCCGTCGGTCGAGGACACCAGCACCGGGTCGCGGTAGCGGTCCTTGGCGAAGGCGAACAGCCCGCCGAAGCCGCCGATGTCGCCGATGACCTCGGGCCGGTAGGTCGAGCGCACGTGTTCCTTGATGCGGCGCACGGCGTCTTCGCCCGCGGTGATGTCGACGCCGGCGTCGGCGTAGGTGAGGCCCGGCTTCGGGTCGTCGTCGGCGTGCACGTCAGACAAGGTCGGGGGCCGGCATGTCGTTGCCTTCGAGCACGCCCTTGTGCAAGGTGACCGGCACCTCGACGGCGTAGTCGCCCGTCATGCAGGCGTTGCAGAAGCCGGCGCCGACCGCGCCCGTGGCCCGTTCGAGGTTCTCGATGGTGATGTAGGCCAGGCTGTCGACGGCCAGGTAGCTCTGGATCTCGCCGACGGTCATGTTGGCGGCGATGAGCTCGGCCCGGGTGCCGGTGTCCATGCCGTAGAAGCACGGCCAGCGGTAGGGCGGGCTCATGATGCGGAAGTGGACCTCGGTGGCGCCGGCGTCGCGGAGCATCCGCACGATCGCCCTCGACGTCGTGCCCCGGACGATCGAGTCGTCGACGACCACGACCCGCTTGCCGGCGAGGTTGTGGCGCAGGGGGTTGAGCTTGCGCCGGACGGCGGTGTCGCGGGCGGCCTGGTGGGGGGCGATGAACGTGCGGCCGATGTAGCGGTTCTTGATCAGGCCCTGGCCGTAAGGGATGCCGCTGCGCCGGGCGTAACCCTCGGCGGCGGCGAGGGCGGTTTCCGGCACGCCGATGACGATGTCGGCGTCGGCCGGGGCCTGCTCGGCGAGGAGCTCGCCCATGCGCTGCCTGGCGCCGTGGACCTCCTGGCCGTAGAGGACGGCGTCGGGCCTGGCGAAGTAGACGAACTCGAACAGGCACAGCTTGGGGTTGATGCGCTCTGGTGGGAACGGCCTGATTTCCCGGACGCCGGACGCGTCGATCACGACCACCTCGCCGGGTTCGATCTCCCTGACGAAGTGGGCGCCGATGACGTCGAGGGCCGGGGTTTCCGAGGCGATCACCCAACCGCTGTCGAGCCGACCAAGGCAGAGCGGGCGGAAGCCGTTGGGGTCGCGGACGCCGATGAGGTGGCCGTCGTCCATCAGCACGAGGGAGAAGGCGCCTTCGAGCCTCGGCAGGACTTGTGCGAGTGTCCGCTCGAGGTCGCGCTCGTCGCTGTGGGGCTGCTTGGGCCAGGCCTGGCTGATCATCTCGGCGATGAGCTCGCTGTCGCTGGCGATCATACCCGGCAGCATCCCGGCTTCGGCGGCCAGGGCCTCGGTGTTGGTGAGGTTGCCGTTGTGGCCCAGGGCGAAGTTCGTGGGATTGTCGGCCGGGCCGGCGCTGCGGTGGACGGGCTGGGCCGCCCGGTAGGTGCTCGATCCGGTGGTCGAGTAGCGGGTGTGGCCGATGGCGAGGTGGCCGGGGAGGGCGGCCAGCTTGTAGTCGTTGAAGACGTTGGTGACCAGGCCCATGTCCTTGTCGACGGTGATGGTGTCGCCGTCGGAGACCGCCATGCCGGCCGATTCCTGGCCCCGGTGCTGGAGGGCGTAGAGGCCGTCGAAGGTCAGGTGGGCGACGGGTTGGCCGGGGGCGTAGACGCCGAAGACGCCGCACGCCTCCTTCGGCTTGTCGTCCTCGTCGAGGCGGCCGGTCACGGTGCCCAAGGCTACCTTGGGTCGGTGATCGACCTGCACACCCACTCGACGGTGTCGGACGGGTCTGACCCGCCGGGTGAGATCCCCCGGCTGGCGGCGGCGGCGGGGTGCACGGCGGTTGCCCTGACCGACCACGACCGGCTCGACGGGATCGCCGAGGCCCGTTCGGCGGCCTCTGCTCTGGGGGTCGAGCTGGTCCCGGGGTGCGAGATCTCGTGCTCGGTCGTGCGGGGGACGATGCACCTGCTCGTGTATTTCGTCGAGCCCGAGGCCGGCCCGTTGCAGGACGAGCTGGTACGCCTGCAGGCGGTGCGCGACCGGCGCAACGAGGAGATGTGCGCCCGCCTCGGGCTTTCCTATGCCGACCTCCAGGCCGAAGCCGGCGGCATGGGCGCGGGCCGGCCCCACGCTGCCGCGTTGCTCGTTCGGGCGGGGCGGGCTTCGTCGATCCAGGACGCCTTCGACAAGTGGCTGGCCAAGGGCCGGCCCGGTTACGTGGAGAAGGAGCGCCTGGCCCCGGCGGTGGCGGTGCGGCTGGCGCTGTCCTCCGGCGGCGTTCCCGTCCTCGCCCACCCCCTGTCGCTCGACCTCGACCCGCTGCCCCTCGCCGGCGCCATCTCCGAGCTCGCCGACCTCGGCCTCGCCGGGATGGAGTGCCTCTACGGCCGTTACTCCGACGACGAGCGCAAGGAGCTGGCCGCCATCGCCTCGATCTTGGATTTGGTCGTCACCGGCGGCTCCGACCACCACGGCACCTACAAGCCTGACCTCTCCGTCGGCATCGGCCGCGGCGACCTCGACGTCCCCGACTCGGTGCTCGACGACCTCAGAGCGCACGCACGCTGACCCGAGGGGCTAGGCGGGCGTGAGGGCGTTGGGGATGGCGTCGTGGGCCGCGGCTTGGGCGGCTTCGACGGTGACGTCGACCAGGCCTTGGACGATAAGGCGGGAACCGCCGGCCTCGCCGAGCTCGGAGTAGGGAACGCCGGCGGCTTCGGCCCGGCCGGTGACCTCGGCGACCCGGTCGGCAGAGACGCAGACGACGACTCGGGAGGGCGACTCACCGAACAACTCGACGTGGCCGTTGACGCCGAAGGCGGTGAAGCCGACGCCGGACTGCACCGCCATCTCGGCCAGGGCCAAGCCGAGGCCGCCCTCGCTCACGTCGTGGACGCCCTGGAGCAGGCCGTCGTTGACCAAGCCCCGCACGAGGTGGACGAGGTCGAGGTGGTCGGCGAGGTCGAGCGCAGGCAACCGCCCGCCGCGGAACCCGTGCTGGCGCAGCGCCCAGAGCGAGCCGCCGAGGTTCGCTTCGGTCGGCCGGCCCAACAGCAGGAGCTGGCCGCCCTCGACAAGCGCGACGCCGGGCGGGCGGGCACGAAGCGACTCGATGATCCCGAGCACCGCCACCACCGGCGTCGGGTCGATGTCACGCCCGCGGGTCTCGTTGTAGAGCGAGACGTTGCCGCCGATGACGGGGATGTCCATGACGGCGCAGGCCTCGGCCATGCCGTCGATCGACTCGGCGAGCTGCCACATGACCGCCGGGTGTTCCGGGTTGCCGAAGTTGAGGCAGTTGACCAGCGCGGCCGGCAAGGCGCCGGCGCAAGCCACGTTCAAGGCCGACTCGGCCACGACCATCGCCGTGCCCTGCCGGGGATCGAGCGCGCACCACCGGGCGTTGCCGTCGGTCGAGACCGCCAAGCCCCGTTCCGAGGGCGGGATGCCGGGCGCCTTCAACCGCAGCACGGCGGCGTCGCCCCCCGGAGGCTCGACGGTGTTCAAGAACAACTGGTGGTCGTACTGGCGGTAGACCCAGGAGGGGTCGACCAACAGGTCGAGCAGGTCGGCACCACAGTCGGCCGGCGCCGGGAGCGACGACGGGTCGAGCGCGGCCAGCGCATCGAGCTCGGCGTCGGGACGAGCACGGGGCCGGTCGTACTTGGGCGCGTCCTCCTCCAGCGAAGCCGCCGGCATGTCGGCCAGCACCGGGCCGTCCCACCCGTCGAGCACCCGGAGCCGGCCCGTGCCGGTGACCCGACCGACCACCGAGGCCCGCACGTCCCACTTGTCGCAGACCTCGAGCACCCGGTCGAGGTCGTCCGGCGTGACGATGGCCAACATGCGTTCCTGGCTCTCGCTCGTCATCACCTCGAACGGTTCCATGTCGGGCTCGCGCTGGGGCACGGCCTGCACGTTGACGTCCATGCCGACGCCGCCCTTCGACGCCGTCTCGCTGGTGGCGCACGTCAACCCGGCGCCGCCCAGGTCCTGCACGCCGACGACGAGGCTGAGGTCGAGCAGTTCGAGACACGCCTCGATCAGCCGCTTCTCCTCGAACGGATCGCCGACCTGGACCGAAGGCCGCTTCGAGGCCTCGGCCTCGGCGTCGCCGAAACCGGCCGAGGCCAGCACGCTGACGCCGCCGATGCCGTCACGCCCGGTCGACGACCCGATCAGCAGCGCCAGGTTGCCGACGCCGGACGCCCGCCCGAGGATCAGCCGCTCGACCGGCATCACCCCGAGGCAGAAGACGTTGACGAGCGGGTTGTCGGCGTATGACTCGTCGAACACCGTCTCGCCGCCGATCGTCGGCACGCCCACCGAGTTGCCGTAGCTCGAGATCCCGGACACGACGCCCTCGAAGATCCAACGGGTCTGCGGGTCGTCCAACGGCCCGAACCGCAACGGGTCCATCACCGCGATCGGCCGGGCGCCCATGGTGAAGACGTCACGGATGATGCCGCCGACGCCGGTGGCCGCCCCCTGGTGGGGCTCGATGGCCGACGGGTGGTTGTGGCTCTCGATGCGGATGGCCACGGCGATGCCGTCGCCGGCGTCGATCACGCCCGCGCCCTCGCCCGGGCCGACCAACACCGACGGCCCCTCCGACGGCAGCCGCTTCAGGTGGATGCGGGACGACTTGTACGAGCAGTGCTCGCTCCACATGACGGCGTACATGGCCAGCTCGAGGTGGTTCGGGCGGCGGCCGAGGATGTCTTCGATGCGGACGGCTTCGTCGTCGGTGAGGCCCAGGGCACGGTGGATGTGGTCGTCGCCGGCCATTGCGGCGAACCTACTCGACACCCAAATGGCGACATTGTCATCGCCGCGCAATGGCCGTAATACTTGGGCCCATGCCGCCGTCCAAGCAGTCCAGCAAAACCCCCATGTCCAAAGAGCACAAGGAGGCGCTTGCGCTCGGGCGGGATCAGGGCCGTGCGGTGAGGCGATATCTGGAAGCGTTGGAGGTCAACAAGCCCAAGCGGGGACGCAAGCGGACCACCGAATCCATCCAAAAGCAACTGGCCAACATTGAGGAAAAGTTGCCCTCCGTCGACCCGCTCTCGAAGGTGCAGATGATCCAGCAGCGCATGGACCTCGAGCGGGAGCTGGCCTCGAAGGAAGAGAGGGTCGACCTGTCGGCCCTCGAGGCCGAGTTCGTCGCCTCCGCCCGCGACTACGGCCAGCGCAAAGGCATCAGCTACGCCGCCTGGCGGGAGGCCGGCGTCGACGCCGCCGTGCTCAAGAAGGCCGGCATCGGCCGCTCCGCCTAACCCAACGCCGTTTTGACAGCCGGATACCGCCAAATTTGGCGGTATCCGGCTGTCAAAACGGGAAGAGGCCGGTCAGGCGGCCAGGAAGGAGCGCAGGAGGACGGCGCCGTCGGCGGAGCCGAGGATGGGGTCGCAGGCCCGTTCGGGGTGGGGCATGAGGCCGACGACGTTCCCGGCGGCATTGCAGATACCGGCGATGTCGGCGACCGAACCATTGGGGTTGTCGAGGTAGCGCAGGACGACCCGGCCTTCGCCTTCCAACTCGGCCAACGTCGAGGCATCGCAGGTGAAATTGCCCTCGAAGTGGTTGATCGGAACCCGCAGAACCTGGCCGACTTCGGCCTGGCCGGTGAGCGCCGACGCCGTCGAGGCCACGGCCAACTCGACGGTGGTGCAGAGGAACTTCAAGCCCCGGTTCTTCTGCAGGGCACCGGGGAGAAAGCCGGCCTCGGTCAGCACCTGGAACCCGTTGCAGATGCCGAGGACCGGACCACCGTCGTCGGCGAACTTGCGGACGGCGTCCATCACCGGCGAGAAGCGGGCGATGGCGCCGGGCCGCAGGTAGTCGCCGTGGGCGAAGCCGCCGGGCAAGACCACCGCGTCGAAGCCCGCGACCGACGTGTCGCCGTGCCACACCAGGTCGGCAGAGCCACCGAGCGACCGCACGGCCTCGACGGCGTCGTGCTCGCAGTTCGAGCCGGGGAAGACGACGACGCCGACCCGGCGGCTCACGACGAGGCCACCACCGTCACCGCCGCGTCCTCGATCACCGGGTTGGAGAGGAACCGCTTGGCCAGCTCCTCGGCCGCGCCCCGGGCGGAAGACTCGTCGTCGGCCTCCATCACGAAGCGGATGGCCTTGCCCACGTGGACCCGCTCGATGCCGTCGAAGCCGAGTGCGGGTAGGGCCCGCTCGATCGTCGAGCCCTGCGGGTCGGCGATGCCCGACCGCAGCGTCACCTCCACCAGCACGTCGAAACGGCTCATCGAGAAACACCATGCCAGTCGGCGAACGGCAACCCCGTGATCCGTTCGTAAGCCGTCACGTAGCGTTCACGGGAGGCGGCCACCACGTCGGCCGGCAGGGGCGGCGGCGGCGGCTTCTTGTCCCAGCCGGTCGCCTCCAACCAGTCGCGCAGCGGCTGCTTGTCGAACGACGGCGGGGTCACGCCCGGCTGCCACCCGTCGGCCGGCCAGAAGCGGGACGAGTCGGGGGTCAGCACCTCGTCGCAGATCGCCAGCCGACCGTCGATCCAGCCCAACTCGAACTTGGTGTCGGCGATGATGATGCCCCGCTCGGCGGCCCACGCCGCCCCCGCCGAGTACGCCGCCAAGGAGATCGAGCGGGCCTCGGCGGCGACGTCCTCGCCCACGATCCCGCACGCTTCTTCGTAGGAGATGTTCTCGTCGTGGTCGCCGAGGTCGGCCTTGGTCGACGGCGTGAACACCGGCTCGGGCAGGCGGTCGGATTCCTGCAGGCCGGCGGGCAACGGCTGGCCGTGCATCGTCCCGCTGGCCCGGTACTCCTTCAACGCCGAGCCGGAGAGGTAGCCCCGCACGATGCACTCGATCTTCAGCATCTCGGCCTTGCGCACCACCATGGCCCGCCCGGCGACGTCGGGGATCGACTCGGCGCCCGCCGGGAACTCGGCCGGGTCGACGGTCACCAGGTGGCTCGGGGCGATGCCGGCCAAGCGGTCGAGCCAGAACGTCGTCATGGCCGTCAGCACCCGGCCCTTGTCGGGCACCGGCTCGTCCATCACCACGTCGAAAGCCGACATGCGATCGGAGGCGACGAACAGCAGCGTGCCGTCGTCGGGGTCGTAGACGTCTCGGACCTTGCCCGAGTACACGTGACGGAGGGTCACAGAATGGCTCCTGGGTCGTAGAAAGCGGCTTCTGGATAACGGGCGACGACACCGGCGACCTGGCGCACGAACGCCTGCACCTGCCGGGGGGCGGCGCCCACGAACGTCAAAGGCGAACCGAGCAGCGAGGAAAGATCATCGCGGGACAACGGCACCCGCCCGTCGCCGGCCAACCGGTCGAGCAGCTCGTTGCCGGCCGAGCCGGAGCGCAACGCCAAAGCGGCGGCCACGGCGTGCTCCTTCACGATCTCGTGGGCGACCTCACGGCCGACGCCGGCCCGCACCATGCCCATGAGGAACTTGGTCGTGGCCAGGAAGGGGAGGTAGCGCTCGAGCTCGCGCTCGATGACCGCGGGGTGGGCGCCGAAGTCGTCGAGCACGGTGAGGAAGGTCTCGAACAGGCCGTCGATGGCGAAGAAGGCGTCGGGCAGCGCCACCCGCCGCACGACCGAGCACGACACGTCGCCCTCGTTCCACTGGTCGCCGACCAGGGCGGTGACCATCGCCAGGTGACCGCCGAGGATGGCGGCGAACCCACCGATGCGCTCGGTCGAGCGGGTGTTCATCTTGTGGGGCATGGCCGACGAGCCGACCTGGCCCTCTTTGAACCCCTCGGTGGCCAGCTCCTGCCCGGCCATCAGGCGGATGGTCTTGGACAGGTTGGCCGGCCCCGATGCCGCCTGCACCAGGCACGAGACGACCTCGAAGTCGAGCGACCGGGGGTACACCTGGCCGACGTTCGTCAGCACGTGATCGAACCCGAGATGCGAGGCCACCGCGGCCTCCAAGGCGTCGAGCTTGTCGAGGTCGCCGCCCAACAGGTCGAGCTGGTCCTGCTGGGTGCCGACCGGCCCCTTCAACCCCCGCAACGGATAGCGGGACAACAGCGACTCGAGGCGGTCGAAGGCCAGCAGCAGCTCCTCGCCGGCGTTGGCGAAGCGCTTGCCCAATGTGGTCGCCTGGGCGGGCACGTTGTGCGACCGGCCGGTGATCACCAACGACTCGTGCTCGGCGGCGCGGGTCGCGAGCCGGGCCAACGCCGCCACCATCCGATCCCGCACGAGCACCAGCGCGTCGCGCACCTGCAACTGCTCGACGTTCTCGGTCAGGTCGCGCGACGTCATCCCCTTGTGTACGTGCTCGTGGCCGGCCAACGCCGAGAACTCCTCGATCCGGGCCTTGACGTCGTGCTTGGTGACCCGCTCACGGGCCTCGATGGAGTCGAGGTCGACCTTGTCGATCACGGCCTCGTAGGCCTCGACCACGCCGTCGGGCACCTCGATGCCGAGCCGCTGCTGGGCCCGCAGGACCGCGAGCCACAGTCGCCGCTCGAGCACGATCTTGTGCTCGGCCGACCACAGCTCGACCATGGCCGGGCTGGCGTAACGGGCGGCGAGGACGTTGGGGATCATCTACAGCCGCTGCGGCTTCCACGTGGCCCGGTACTCGTCGAGCAGCTTGGCCAGGCCGGCGTCCTCGACCGACAGGATCGAGATCGCCAGCAGGGCGGCGTTGGCCGCGCCGTTGATGGCGACGGTGGCCACCGGCATACCGGGCGGCATCTGCACCGTCGAGTACAACGCGTCGACGCCGTTGAGCGCGCCGCCGGCCATGGGCACGCCGATCACCGGCAGGGTGGTGTTGGCCGCGCACACCCCGGCCAGGTGGGCGGCCATGCCGGCGGCGGCGATGATGGCGCCGTAGCCGTTCTCCCGAGCGCCGGAAACGAACTCCACCACGGTCGAGGGGTTGCGGTGCGCGCTCATGGCCCACACCTCGTGCTCGATGCCGAAGCGTTCGAGCATTTCCCGGGCGGGCTGCATCTTCTCGGCGTCGTTGGCCGAGCCCATCAATACGGCGACCTTCTTCGTCATCGTTCTCCTTGCGCGATGTCGGTGCGGTGTTGCATCCCTGGCCACGAGATGAGGCCCGCGGCGGCGTAGGCCTTCTCGCGGGCGGCGGCGACCGTCGGGCCGAACCCGGTGACGTCGAGCACCCGCCCCCCGGTCACGATCCGCCGCCCTTGGTCGTCACGGCCGACGCCGGCTTCGAAAACCACGACGCCGTCGATCGCCGAAGCCTCGTCGAAGCCCTCGATCACGTGCCACGCGTCGTAGGGCTTGGTCGGGTAGTTGCCGGCGCACAGCACCACGGTGACGGCGGCGTCGTCGACGAAGGTCGGCTCGGTCGCCAACTCGCCGGTGGCGGCCTCGTACAGGAACGCGGCCAGGTCGCCGGCGAAGCGGGGCAGCACCACCTGGGCCTCGGGGTCGCCGAAGCGGACGTTGAACTCGACCACCTTCGGGCCCTCGGGCGTCAGCATCAACCCGGCGTACAGCACGCCCCGGTAGTCGATGCCGCGCTCCCGCAGCGCGTCGAGGGTTGGTTGCACGATCGTCTTGACGATGTGGTCGACGTCGATGTCGGCCACGGGCGAGAACGCGCCCACGCCCCCGGTCATCGGCCCGACGTCGCCGGTGCCGATGCGCTTGTAGTCGCGCGCCGGCGCCAAGGCCACCGCCCGCACGCCGTCGCACACGCACAGCAGCGACAGCTCGGGCCCGGTCATGCCCTCCTCGACCACGATCGACCCGTGCTCGAGCTTGGCCTCGGCGTCGGCGATGGCCTCGTCGAGCGACGGCGTCACCAACACGCCCTTGCCCTCCATGAGGTAGTCGGTCTTGACCACGTACGGGCCTGGGAGCGACGAGAGGAAACGTGCAGCCGCCTCGGCTTGCAACGGGGCGAACGAGCCGTGGCGGGCAGTGGGGATGCCGGCCTCGGTGAGTACCTCCTTCATCCACGCCTTCGACGACTCCATGCGGGCGCCGTCGGCCCCGGGCCCGAACACGACCTTGCCCGCGGCCCGCAACTCGTCGGCCAGGCCCGCGCTCAGCGGTGCCTCCGGGCCGATGACGACGAGGTCGGCGTCGGCCACGGCATCGACGACCGAAGCCGTGCGGGCCAACACGTGGCGCAAGGCGTGCTCGCGGCCGCCACTCCCGACGACGTGGACCCTCATAGGTGGACGAACTGGTCGCGGGCCTTGCCCACGGCGACCATCTTGATGGGCACGCCGCACTCCCGCTTCAGCAGGTCGAGGAAGTCGTGGGCTTCCTTGGGCAGGTGGTGCGGCTCGAACGCGCCCGACAGGTCGGACTTCCAGCCGGCGAGCTCCTCGTACACCGGCACGGCCCGGTGGAGCTCGGACTGGTGGTACGGCAGGTCGCGCACGATGCGGCCGTCGATCTCGTAGGCCGTACACACCTTGATCACGTCGAACTGGTCGAGCTTGTCGATCTTGCCGACCATGAGCTCGGACAGCGAGTTCAGGCGCACGGCGTGGCGCATCATCACCGCGTCGAACCAACCGACCCGGCGGCGGCGGCCGGTGACCGAGCCGAACTCCTCGGCCCACTCGATGAGCTGGTCGGCTTCGTCACCGAAGATCTCGGTCGGGAACGGCCCAGAGCCGACCCGGGTGACGTAGCCCTTGGCGATGCCGATGACCCGGTCGATGTGGCGGGGCCCGATGCCCGCGCCCACGCACGCACCCCCGGCCACCGGGTTCGACGACGTCACGAACGGATAGGTGCCGTGGTCGAGGTCGAGGAACGTGGCCTGGGCGCCCTCGAAGAGCACGTGTTGCCCCGCCTCCAACGCCTCGTGGATCAGGTTGACGGTGTCGGTGATGTGGGGCCGGATGCGGGGCAGGTACTCGTCGAGGTACTGGGCCGCGATCTCGTCGGCCTTCACCGGCAGCCGGTTGAAGATCTTGGCCAGGACGTTGTTCTTCTCCTTGAGGACGACGTCGAGCTTCTCCCGGAAGATCTTGGCGTCGAGGAGGTCTTGCACCCGCAGGCCGATGCGGTTGGCCTTGTCGGCGTAGGTGGGGCCGATGCCCGACTTGGTCGTGCCGAGCTTGTTCTTGCCCAGGCGGCGCTCGGTGAGAGCGTCGATCTCGGTGTGGTACGGCATGATCAGGTGGGCGTTGCCGCTGAGCTTGAGCCGGCTGGTGTCGATGCCCTTCGACTCCAGGGTGTCCATCTCCCGGATCAGCACGCCGGGGTGGACGACGACGCCGTTGCCGATGACCGGCGTGATGTGGTCGTACAGGATGCCGCTCGGGATCAACTGGAGGATGTAGGTCTCGCCGTCGACCACGATGGTGTGGCCAGCGTTGTGACCGCCCTGGTAGCGGACGACCATCTGCATCTCTTTGGCCAGCAGATCGGTCAGCTTGCCTTTGCCTTCGTCACCCCATTGGGTGCCGACTACGACGGTGCCCGGCACGCGTCTCTCCCTTGCGATTTCGTTGCGGGATTACACGCCAGCATATCGTCCGGCTCCGGGGTCAGCCGCAGGTCGTGAACGTGAGCGGCCCTTCGACGGGGCCGGTGACGGTCGTGCCCTTGCGCTCGCGGGCGTAGGCGCCGAGGGCGAGGCGCAGCTCGCCGGTGTCGGTGCTGGTGTCCATGGCGATGGTGGTGCGGACGCAGGTCTGCTTTCCCTTGGCCCAGGCGACGTAGCGGTCGCCGCCCCAGCCGTCGGCCGCACCCGACTTGTCCTTGCCGGCGACGACCTCGAGGACGAGGCGCAGGCCGAACTCGCCGAGCACGCCCTGGTCGATGCGCTTGCCGCCGGGCGTCGGGTTCTCGACCGCGGCCGGGGCGTCGCCGGCGAGGAAGCGGTCGGGGTGGAGGAGCTGCTCCGACGTCGTCGGCGGGTGGACATAGGCGGCGTCGAGGGCGGGTTGGCCGCCCTTGGCCACGACCTCGACGGTGAACGGCGGCCCGACGATGTAGGGGAAGTAGAGGAGTTGGAGCAGCGACTGGGGCACGTCGGCGCCGACCCCGCTCCCCGCCGCCATCCGCTCCCGCTCGATCTCCTTCTGCTCGTCCTGGGGCCGCGACTCGAAGTAGAGGTTCTCGATGCGGACGGCGTCGCCCTCGGCCAGGGCGGTCAGGGCGGTGGCCGACTCGTCGTCCTTCTTGTTCAGCTCGGTGCGGTCGACGTTGAAGTGTTGGTCCTGCAGGGCGTGGGTCAGCTCGTGGACCATGACCTGGCGCACGTACGGCGTGAGCTGCTCGCCCTTCACGACGAGGTCGTTGCGCTTGGGGTCGTAGAAGCCGGCGATCGACTCGGTGTAGAAGCCGTTGAGCACGGCCTCGAGGTCGACGTCGGGGCCGATGACGCCGTAGGCCTTGAGCACCCGCTCCTGGATCTTCGTCTTCTTGGTCTGGGCGGCGGTGTCGGCGGCGGTGGGCGCCGGGCCCCGGAGGCGGGCGGTGAACGCCTTGTGGGTCAGGAGGGTGACCTTCACCGGGCGGTCGAAGCGCAGGCCCCGCTGCTCCTGGACGAAGCGCATCAGGGCCGGGAGCTCACGTTCGAGGGGCTTGGCCGTGGGCGCCGGTACCTGGTCGGGGGTGACGAGGACGGTGCGCCCCTTCCCGCTCGCGTTCGACGCCGTCGGGCCGTCGCCGGCCACGACCATGACGAAGGCGGCCACGGCGTCGGCCACCAGCAGGACGGAGATGGCGATGACCAGGACGACGACGAGCGGCCCCGGCCGCCAGCCCGGCTGCGGCGGCGGGGGCGGCGGGCGCACGGCCTCGATCGGAACCCACGGCTGGCCCACGGACGGAGTGCTTAGCCCCTCCCGCCCGCCTCCGGGTGCCGCAGCAGCCGATGATGGTGGGATGCGCCGGCTCATCGCCCTGCTCGGGATGGCGGCTGCGTGCCCGTGTCGTCGAGGAGCGACGCCTGGATCGCGGCCATGGGCGGCGCCGGCCGCCGGTTGCATCCCGACTTCGGTCCTTCCGACGACCCCAACGCCCCATACGGCATCCCCTACGTCGAGGTCGGCGCCGACCACGCCACCACCTCGGTGCGCTTCGACTACGACGACGAGAGCGACCCCGGGCCTTACCCGTTCGGGCCCGACATCCCGGTCGAGGGCGGCTCGCCCACCGCCGGGTCCGGCGCCATCTTCGACCTTCGGGCCAACGCCCTGCGGCCCGCGGGCTGGACCTCGGCCGACGACGACAACGTCGTCGTCAAACAGCGAACCCGCGAGCACCACGACCAGTTTTGGGAAGCGTGAGTACGCAATTGCGAAGTCACGCTTCCCAAACCGGTCGTGGATGGCCCTTGTCGCGACCGGCCTCGCCGCGTTGGGGGGTTATTTCAGCAGTAGGTCTTCGCCGGCGACGTCGACGGTGACGGTGTCGCCCTCGGAGTAACGGCCTTCGAGGATGGCCGAGGCCAGCGCGTCAGAGATCTCCCGCTGGATCAGCCGCTTGAGCGGGCGGGCGCCGTAGGCCTCGTCGTAGCCCCGCTCGGCCAGCCAGCGGCGGGCGTCGTCGGTGACCTCGAGCGACAGGCGCCGGGCCGCGAGCCGCTGCTCGAGCCCCCGCAACTGCACGGTGACGATGGCGGCGAGGTCGTCGCGGGACAGCGGGCGGAAGCGGATGATCTCGTCGACCCGGTTGAGGAATTCGGGCTTGAACAGCTCACGGGGATCGCCGGGGTAGTTCGACGTCATGATGAGCACGGCGTTGGTGAAGTCGACGGTGCGGCCCTGGCCGTCGGTCAGCCGGCCGTCGTCGAGCACCTGCAACAGCACGTTGAACACGTCCGGGTGGGCCTTCTCGATCTCGTCCAGGAGCACGACCGAGTACGGCCGCCGCCGCACCGCCTCCGACAACTGGCCGCCCTCGTCGTAGCCGACATAGCCGGGGGGCGCGCCGATCAAGCGGGCGACCGAGTGCTTCTCCATGTACTCGCTCATGTCGATGCGGACCATGGCCCGCTCGTCGTCGAACAGGTAGTCGGCCAGCGTGCGGGCCAGTTCGGTCTTGCCGACGCCGGTGGGGCCGAGGAACATGAACGAACCGATGGGCCGGTTGGGGTCGGAGAGGCCGGCGCGCGAACGGCGGATGGCGTTGGCCACGGCCCGCACCGCTTCCTCCTGACCGATCACCCGCTCGTGGAGGACCTCCTCCATGCGGATGAGCTTGGCCATCTCGCCCTCCAACAGGCGGGAGACGGGTACGCCCGTCCACTTGGAGATGACCTCGGCCACGTCCTCGGCGTCGACCTCCTCCTTCAGCATCCGCTGCGTGCTCTGGAGGGCAGCGAGCCGGGCGGTGGCCTCCTCGATCTGGGCCTCGATGCCGGGCAGCTCGCCGTAGCGGATCTCCGAGGCGCGCCCGAGGTCGCCCTCGCGTTCGAAGCGCTCGGCCTCGCTGCGCTTGTGCTCCAGCGATTCCTTGAGCGAGCGGATGGCGGTGATGGCGTCCTTCTCCGCCTGCCACCGGCCCTTCATGGCGTCGGACTGCTCACGCAGGTTGGCCAGCTCCTCGTCGAGCTTGGCCAGGCGCTCGGCCGAGGCGGCGTCGGTTTCCTTGGCCAGGGCCAGGCGCTCGATCTCGAGCTGGCGGATGCGGCGCTCGACGACGTCGATCTCGGTCGGCATCGAGTCGATCTCGATGCGCAGCCGGGACGCGGCCTCGTCGATGAGGTCGATGGCCTTGTCGGGCAGGAACCGGCCAGGTATGTAGCGGCTCGACAGCACGGCCGCGCTCACCAACGCCGCGTCCTGGATGCGCACGCCGTGGTGGACCTCGTAGCGCTCCTTCAACCCCCGCAGGATGGCGACGGTGTCCTCGACCGAGGGCTCGCCCACGTACACCTGCTGGAAGCGCCGCTCCAGCGCCGCGTCCTTCTCGATGTGCTTGCGGTACTCGTCGAGGGTGGTGGCCCCGATCATGCGCAGCTCGCCGCGAGCGAGCATCGGCTTGATCATGTTGCCGGCGTCCATCGCCCCTTCGGCGGCGCCGGCCCCGACGATGGTGTGGAGCTCGTCGATGAAGGTGATGACCTCGCCGCCCGAGTCCTGGATCTCCTTGAGCACGGCCTTGAGGCGTTCCTCGAACTCGCCCCGGTACTTCGAACCCGCGACCATCGAGCCGAGGTCGAGCGAGACCACCCGCTTGTTCTTGAGGCTCTCGGGCACGTCGCCCTCGACGATGCGGTTGGCCAGGCCCTCCACGATGGCGGTCTTGCCGACGCCGGGTTCGCCGATCAGCACCGGGTTGTTCTTGGTGCGGCGGGAGAGCACCTGGATGACGCGGCGGATCTCCTCGTCCCGCCCGATGACGGGGTCGAGCTTGCCCTTGCGGGCGTCCTCGGTGAGGTCGCGGCCGTACTTCTCGAGGGCTTGGAACTGGTCTTCGGGGCTCTGGCTCGTGACCCGGTGGCTGCCCCGCACCTCGGCCAGTGCGGCCAGGAGATCCTCGCGGCTGACGCCGACCCGCTCGTGGAGGGCGAGCAGCACGTGCTCGATCGAGAGGTACTCGTCGCCCAGCGCGGTGCGCTCGCTGTCGGCCCGCTCCAGCGCCTCCCGCAGGGTCCGGCCCATCTGCGGGTCGGCCCCGCCGAACGACTTGGGCGCCTTGGCCAGCGCGTCCTCGACGTTGTTGCGCAACGCCAGCGGGGCCACGCCCACCCGCTCGAGCACGGGGAGGACGACCGTGCCCTCCTGGCCGAGCATGGCGCTCAGCAGATGGTCGGGGCTGACCTCCGGGTGGTTGCGGCCGCGCGCCAGGCCGACGGCGGCCTCGAAGGCCTCCTGGGTCTTGAGCGTCCAGCGGTTGGGGTCGAGCGCCAAAGGAACCTCACCTCGGTGGCAGGAAAGTTGACAGTGAAGATATCAACTTTCTGCCGACCGAGATGATTCCGGCTCAGGCGTACCCGAAGCCGACGACGGGCTTGCCCCCGAAGGAGGTGGCGCCGCCCGAGCCGAGGAAGGGGGCGTCGCCGAAGGAGAACACGCCACCGTCGGCGGCCAGCAACCAGTAGCCGAGGCCGGTGGGCGTGGCCACCAGCCCGATGACCGGCGAGTTCAGCCGGGTGCCGCCCATCGACCCGAAGAAGCCGGCGTCGCCGAAGGTGAAGATGCCCCCGTCGGCGGCCACCAACGTGTAGCCCTTGCCCGCGGGCGAGGCCGCGATGCCGACGATCGGCGAGTTGACCTTGGAGTCGCCCATCGAGCCGAAGAAGCCGGCGTCACCGAAGGCGAACACGCCCCCGTCGGCGGCCACGATCCAGTAGCCAAGGCCGGTGGGCGTCGGGGTGATGGCGACGATCGGCGAGTTGATCTTCTGGCCACCGGTCGATCCGAAGAACCCGGCGTCGCCGAAGGTGAAGATGCCGCCGTCGCTGGCCACCAACCAGTAGCCGAGGTTGGTCGGCGTCGAGGCCATGCCCACCACCGGCCGGTTCAGCTTGAGGCTGCCGGTCGAGCCGTAGAAGGTGGCGTCACCGAAGGTGAAGATGCCGCCGTCGCCGCCGAGCAGGTAGTAGCCGGCGCCGGTGGGCGTGGTCGCCAGGCCGACGATGGGGGCGTTGAGCTTGGCCCCCTTGGCCAGGCTCTTGGCCGCGACCTCGCCGCTGCCGAGGCCGAGGCCGAGGACGCCCTTGAGGTCGAAGTCCTTGCCGGTGCCGAAGGGCACGACCTGGCCGTCGCTGGTCGTGATCAGGTAGCCGAGGCCGATGTTCTGCACCAGGGCCGCCGACGTGCTCGGGGCGAACCCGCTGGTGCCGTCGAACCGGGCGGTGAGGACGTGGTCGCCGAGCGACAACGTCTTGGTCACCATCGTGGCCACGCCGGCGCCGTTCACGTTGCCGGTCCCGATGGCGGCGGTGCCGTCGAGGAAGGTCACCGTCCCGACGGCGCTGCCGCCGAGCCCGGTCACGGTCGCCGTCAACGTGAGCGGGCGGAACATCGTCGACGGGTTGCGGGACGACGCCAACGCCGTCGAGGTGCCGGCGCCCTGGACGACCTGGTCGACCGGCGACGACGTCGAGCCGTTGAAGGTGGCGTCGCCGGCGTAGACGGCGGTGACGGTGTGGTGGCCGGTGACGAGGGCCGACGTGACCAACGTGGCCACGCCCGAGCCGTTCACCGTGGCCGCACCCAGGACGGTGCTGCCGTCGAGGAAGGTCACCGTGCCCGTGGGCGCGCCGGCTTCCGGGTCCGAGGGCGTGACCGTGCCGGTGAACGTGACCGCTTGGCCCGGCGCCGACGGGTTGTGGTTGGACGTCACGACCGTGGCCGTGGCCGCCTTGCCCACGTCGTGCTCGACCCCGCCCTGGCTGGCTTCGTAGTTCCCGTCACCGCTGTAGGCGCCGGTGATGGTGTGCGCGCCGTTGGCCAGCGAGGACGTCGTCGTGCCCGCGGAGCCGCCGGCCGAGAGGGCCGAGCTGCCGATGGGCGAGGCGCCGTCGAGGAACTGCACGGTTCCGGTCGGCGGGGACGGCGCCGTCGGGTTGACCAGGCCGGTGCTCGTGCCGGCCGGGAAGGTCTCCGGGGTCACGGTGCTGTCGATGGCCACCGATTGGCCGGCGTCGGACGGGTTCGGGCTCGTGACCGTGGCCGTGGTCGGCGTGTTCTTGACGACGGTGAAGCCGATGGTCGTAGTCCGGGCTTCGTTGTTGGCGTCGCCGCCGTAGGTGGCCGCGATCTCGTGGCCCCCGACCGACATGCTCCTCGTGGTGAACGTGGCCACGCCGCCCACCAGGGCGGTCGAGCCCTGGGTCACGCCGTTGACGAAGAACTCGACCGAGCCCGTCACCGAGGTCGGGCTGATGGGAGCGAAGGCGCACACCTCCCTCAGCACTTCGCCGCAGCCATCGTTGGGGTCGGGGAGGGTGGCGGTGAACGTGACCGGCTGGCCGTAGACGGACGACGAGCCCGTGCTGGCGGCCAGCCCCTGGGTGGGCCGGTCCTTGTCGACGGTGTGGGTGTCTTCGCCGGCGGCGTCCGTGTAGTTGGCGTCACCCGGGTAGGTCGAGCTGAGGTCGTGTGTTCCCGCGGTGAGCGCCGACGTGTCGATTGAGGCGGTGCCGTCGGCCAGCGTGCCCGAGCCTATCGAGGTCGCGCCGTCGAAGAACGTGACGGTGCCCGACGGGGGCAGCACCGGGATGGGGTCGGAGACCAGGGCGGCGTCGTACTGGTTGAAGGTCTCGGGCGACAACACCGTCTCCACGTGTACCGACTGGCCGTAGGTGGACGGGTCGGGCGAGCTGGTGAGCGACGGCGTGGGGGTGTTCTTGTTGACGTGGAAGGAAAGGGACGCGGTGTTGGACGTGTGGTTGGGGTCGTCGCCGGTGTTGGCGGTGATGGTGTGGTCGCCGGCGGGCAGGCCGGCGGTGGCGAATCCGGCGGTGCCGCCGGACACGGTCGACGACGCCGTCTCGACGTCGTCGACGTAGAAGACCACGGTGGGCTCGTCGGCCGTGGTGG
>JAXDPV010000249.1:0-3414 GCA_034668185.1 Actinomycetota bacterium | reverse complement strand
GATCAGCGCAGCCGTTTTCTCGTTTCGAACCACTGCTGCGAGCAGGGCGACAGGAACCACCCCAGCGAGGGCGACGAGGAGGACTATGACGTATGTCGTCCGACTCGCTAGGCGTCGGGCCCCGCGGTGGAAGATCTCAGACCAGGGCATGTGTGGCTACGCCGTCGTCGGGCGAACGTCGGACTGCTCAAGCGGAAGCCGCGGTTTGGCTTCCTTGAAGAGCACTAGGGAGTCGCCCACTTTGACGACATCGCCGTCCTGGAGCTCGGCACGCTGGATCTTCTCGCCGTTCAAGTAGGTGCCGTTGCCCGAGCCGAGGTCGAAAAGGACGTACTTGCCGCCCTCGAGACGGACGCGTGCATGCTGGCGGCTGACGCTCTCGTCCTCGATCACATAGTCACAGGTGCCGTCGCGGCCCATCACCGAGACTTCCTTCTCGATGCGGAAATCACGGCCTTTGCGTCTGCCTCGGAGAACGACGAACCACCCGCAGAGCGGCGTATCGACCTTCGTGCTGTGAAGCACCGTTCCAGGCGTCTTTAGCTCCTCCCGAACGACCGTGCCCGGCGGGACCCGAGGGATCGCCGCGGTCGCGCCCTCACGGACGGGCATGCTCTCCCAACTCCCCGCAGGCGGCGGCGGTGCGGCCGTGACCGCCTTTCCGCAATGGCGACAGAACTTGGCCTCGTCGCGATTATCGACCCCACACGCTGCACACTTCCTACTCACAGTCCCTCCCCCTCTACGACGGCGAACAGCCTGCCGTCCCGCCGTTGACAAGATCTTCGAATAGCGTTTGCTGCCCTTCAAGGTCCGCGGCCGTCGAGATCAGGCGATCATCAAAGGCGAGCGACACCGCGGGATAGTCAGTACTGGCCATCCTCGGCTCGATCTTGAACTGGTAGAAGATGACGAGGTCGTTTGCTCGCTCCGCCAGATCTTTGGACCAGGCCGCGCGATCCTCGGCGGCGAGGACAAAGAGCCCACGGCGGCCGGGAGAAGGATCCAGCTCCGCCTGGCTGAATTGCGGATCTGCCGTGAATTTCTTGGCGAGCGCCCCAACGAGAGCCTTGTTTGAACCGGCGACGAATTGCGGCCACGTCGTCCCAAGCGTCGTCGTGACTGCTCCGGTCAGGTCCGCATTCGGTGGGCTGAGGACCCGACACTCAGCGAGTGGGGGCGTTCGAAGCGACGCGACCGTTGTGGTGACTTCGGCGGTCGTCATGGTGGTCGGGGCGTCCTTTGTGTCCGGCGGGCCCACGACGAGGTCGGCGGTGGCCCATCCCGACGCCACTCCGGCGAGGACGATGCCGGCCATCATTACGGCGAACCCCGTGGGGACGATGGTGTTGCGCCTCATCGGAGGGCCCCGGTGAGGCGGAGTCGCAGGTCGCCGACTTCGAGGACGTCACCCGGTCGGAGGACAGCGCGGGTCACCGCCACGCCATTGATGAGCGTGCCGTTCGCCGAACCCAGATCTTCGACCCAGAGGTCATCCCCGCGCAGATCTAGCCGGGCGTGCGTCCGAGACACAGACGGATCGTCGACGATCACTTGAGCAGAGGGATCCCGCCCGATGTACATCGACCCGCGGGCAACGGTGACCGACACTCCGGGTCCCTCGAGCACCAAGCCGGAACCCTCGGCCCTCGGCGCCCCTGCCACTCCGACAGCCGGTGTCCAGGGTCGCCGCCGCTTGAGGACAACAGAGGCGATCCCGCCGGCAACGGCCAGAACAGCGAGTGCGACCATCGCCAGTGGGACGATCGGCAGCGATACGCCGGACCTCGACTTCTCGACGGTCGTCGCCGGTCCGCCCGGTCCTATCGCCTGGAATACGCGTTCTGCCGAGGCCTCGACGGTGGGAGCCGAGACCGAGATTCGAAGTCGGTGGGGACCGGGGGCGGCCTCTGACCGATAGGTGATCCGGTATTCAGCTACCAACTCGTCGGCGATCTGGCGATACAAGGTAGCCAGTTCCGACGGATCGGCTGTCTCCCGGTACGAGCCACCGGATGCGGCCGCCAAGTCTCGGGCCGGGCCCGGGTCGAACTCCGGGCTGGAAAAAGCGACCACATCGATCGGGATCCCCGCGACGGCAACGGCGTGCCTCAGCGTCTCCAACTGCAGGTCACTCCCGTCGTCCGCCCCGTCCGTCAGCACGACGACGGCACGAGCACTGGCTGGGACCGCGGCCAACTCGGCCACGCCGAGGTTCACTGCGTCATAGAGGCCCGTGTAGCCAGTCGCGCTCAGCGCTTCGATCCCGGTCACGGCTCCCGGCGGACCGAAGGGCACCAGTTCCTTCGGCGGCAGCCCGAAGGTGACCACTGCTACGCGGTCGTCCGGAGTGAGCCTCTCCAGGAACGCGCCGGCTGCAGCCTTGGCTCCCTCAAGGGGAGCGCCCGCCATGGAGAAGGAGGTGTCGATGAGCAATGCCACCGCAAGCGACCCGCCGTCGCGGAAGCTCGGACGAACGTCGAGGATGGCCACCGGCTGGCCGTCCTCCTCCACGCGGAACTCGGCTGCGCCGAGCCCCGGGACCGCCCGGCCTTGGTCGTCGATTACCCGCACGATGGCGCTGACCTGCGGGTACTGCTCGGGGGCCACGTCACGAATATCGACCTTGGCGCCGCCCTGCACGAGAAGGAGGGCGGACGCGACAGCCGCCAGCATGGGGTTCATCGCCGGCCCAACAGGTACAGAATGACGCCGAGGGTGAACCCGACTGCGAAGCCGCCTGCCAAGACCTGGAGTCGCTCATAACCTCGCGCCGCGGCGGCTGATGGGGTTGGCGCAATAGCTGGGGCGGGCGCTAGTAATCGGGTTGAAGCAGAGGTCCGGGGCGCGGCGGCCGCGACCGGCGCTGGCGATCCCGGGTTGGTGAGCGTCCGGCGCCCGGCGACCGGGTGCTTCCAGGCCACAACCGTCACGTTGTCGCTCGACCCCTTGGCCAGGGCCAGGCTGGCTAGCCGGTCGCAGACGTCCTGCATCGAGAGGTGCTCCCGCAACATCGCTTCGATCTCCTCCCGGTGGACGCTCCCGTGCATCCCGTCGGACGAGAGCAGAAGCACGTCACCAGGACCGACACCCAGGCGGTACATGTCGACAGACGGCCGGTCGCCCGCCCCCAACGCTTGCTCCAGCACGTTGGCGTCCGGATGACCGATCGCGTCCTCCTCGGTGATCACGCCGGCTCGAAGCAGCCGGCCTACCCGGGAGTGGTCGGCCGTGATCTGTTGCAGACTGCCTTGGTGGAACAACCAGGCCCGCGTGTCTCCAACATGGCCGACGAGGGCCTCGCCCTGGTGCACGACGGCGAAGGTGAGGGTTGTCCCCATCGACCGGCGGCTGCCATCCGCCATAGCGACGGTGCGAATCTTCTCGTCCGCTCGGGCGAACGCCTGCTGGATG
>JAXDPV010000248.1:0-2532 GCA_034668185.1 Actinomycetota bacterium | reverse complement strand
GGTGCGCAGCGACAGTTGACACTCGTTGGTGCTCGAGGCGATCGCACCGCTTGAGGTCGACAACCGTTCCCGTGTGGCATGCCGGCGCGAATGATGGCCTCGGGACCCACTCAACCGGCGCGAGCGTCTTGCGCCCCGAGTGAATGAACTCATCGATGTCTAGGGCGGCGAACGCTGTCTGGCGCCCCTGCCAAGTGTGCACCTCAATGCGGCGCGCACGACTGAGGCCGGCGTTGGGTAGTCCCATCCCATAGCGACCCAGCGAGTGGCGGTCATCGAATCGGCTGGAGCCGCCGAAGGACAGTGCGTCAGCCAGCGTGACGTCTGTCATCCCGACGCCGTCATCTCCAACGCGGATCTCAATCGGCCACGTGGGGTCACCCCCACGTCTCACCTCGACGCCGACAGTCGTGGCACAGGCCTGAATCGAGTTGTCCACCAACTCAGCAACGGCCGCAGACGTGCTCCGATATCCGCTGTCGCGTGTTGCGAGCAGGAACTGGACAGGATCGACGAGAGCTCGACGCCGAGGCGGCGTCGGCGGAGTTGCCTTGGATGGGAGGCGCTCGTTCCGGGCGAGCGGCTCAGCCAGTTGCTGTCGGGTTGCGCGTGCCACAGGTAGTTCTCCGAGACGGACGAAGCGAGGCGGGGGCGACACAGGCGCGAGAAACACGTGTTAGATATATGATACTCCCAGAGAGGCCTGCGTGAACGACGAAGAGCTGGGCCCCGACGACGTTCTGCTGGCCGCTTGTAGCGAACGCGCGGTCGGTCTGGTCCTTGCTGACGCCATCAGCGACCGCGTCGACCAACTGGTCGACTGCGTCGAGGCCACCGGAGAGCGCACGAGCCGGAAGGAACTGATCGCATCGCTGATCCTCGATGCTGCGCTCGATGGCCCTGGCCTCGCCACTCGCATCCGCCGGCTGCGCCTGGCCACGGTTGGTGATGTCGTCGCGCAGGTCAGTCGGCACCAAGGCGTGGCTTCGAACGCTGCGCGACGTCCGGGCCCACGGGCCCGACTTGAACGCGGTGCGAAACGTGATGTTCTACAGCGGACGGCCTCAACCACCCAGTCGGACCCTCCCGACGGTCAAAGGCGCTGACCGCCACCCCCTGTAGAACGTCGCAGAGTCCTCGCTGTAGGCGGCGCAGCCCAATCCCTGGGACATCGAATCGACCCTTCTGTATGTTCGGGTCGCTAGAGCCGGGCGGGAGACGATGTCGGCGCCGCAGCTGACCGGCCAAGCGACGCCAGGTGGGCGGACATCCGGTCGGCAGCCGATGCCTCGGGCACTACCGAAGGCTCCTCGGCCGGCGCGAGCAGTTGCTCGGTGATCTCCTGCTGCCGGCGCTGGAGCCTTCGGAGTTCATCGTCGTGCTCGAACGGGGAGCCGATACGCGCTCTTGCTCGCTCGGCCTCCTGGCTGCACGCCGCCTGGTCGTTTCGAGCCTCCGACAGAGCCGAGTCGAGGTTCTGGATACGGCGCTCGAGTCGCTGGATGAGACTCGCCGGGTCGACGGCGCGCCACTCGTCGGTCGCGCACCGGATCTCCGACCCAGCCAGCGGGATCGTCAAGGAAACCTCATCGAAGCGCCGATCGACGCAGGCGTGAACATCGAAGCCGGCGAGGTGCCCGACCGGGGTGCCCTTGGATCGGCTCGCCGGCTCCTTCACGAGCGACGAGACCAGCCGGTGGAGGTGGTCGCCAGCGTCCACTCGCTTGCCGTGGGGGGCGCCGTCCACGGTCATCCTGAATTGGTCGCCTCGGGTGTCCTGCCGTCGCTCAATGGCGGATTCGAGCTGGCCGATACGCCGTCCGGCTGACCCCGCCCGACTCTCGGCGGTGTCCAACGCACGCCGGAGACGGTGCTGGTCGTCCAGGTGAGCCCGACGGAGCCGGCCGAGTCGAGCGACATCGGCGTCGACCGACGCCTTCTCGAGGATCAGCGGGTTGCCGGTGGCGAGCGCCTTCACCTCGGCGTAGGAGAGGGCTTGGTCGCCGATGTCGTCCACGTCTCGGTCGACGGCTCGGCCAGTGGCGACCTGGTTGATGAAAGCGGCCTTGCGCTCGACGGTCTGCCACATGTAGATGTCGAAGCTGCCCTCGGTGGCGTATCGGACGATCGACACCTCGGCGTTCTGGTTGCCCTGGCGGACGATCCTCCCATCGCGTTGTTCGATGTCCGCTGGCCGCCACGCGCAATCGAGGTGGTGGAGGGCGATCGCCCTGGCCTGGACGTTGGTGCCGATCCCCATCTTGTCGGTGGAGCCGACCAGCACGGCAACACGCCCGTCTCGGCAGGCGGCGAACAGCTTGGCCTTGGCCTCGTCGGTATTTGCCTCGTGGACGAAGCGGACTGACTCGGGCGGCACACCCCGCTCGGTAAGAAGGGTGCGCAGCTCTGCGTAGGTGTTCCAACCAGTACCGGAGGGCGTCGATGCGTCGCAGAACACGAGTTGGAGACCGCCGGGACGAGGGTGCGGCTCGCCGGCCTCGTCGAGGTAGAGATGACAAGCAGACGACCGGT
>JAXDPV010000247.1:0-31260 GCA_034668185.1 Actinomycetota bacterium | reverse complement strand
TGCCGTCGGTCCGGGTGACACGGTTACCGACCCGGTCGAACCCAAAGCCGGTGGCCACGCCGAGCGGGTCGGTCTCCGAGACGACATTCCCGTCGGCGTCGTAGCCGTACACCGTGTCGTGGTCCGCAGGTACGCCGCCCGAGACGTTCCCCAGCGGGTCGACCACCGCCGTCAACCGATTGTCGGCGTCGTACGAGCGGGTGGTCACGAACCCGAGGGGCGTGGTCGACGAGGTCAGGTTCCCGTTGGCGTCGTACCCGTGGGCCCACGTCTTGCCGAGTGGGTTGGTCGTCGACGACAGGCGGTTGCGGGCGTCGAATGCCGACGCCGTCGTCTGGCCGAGGTGGTTGGTCGTGCTCACCCGGTTGGAGTTGGCGTCGTAGCCGTAACCCGTCGAGTGCCCGTTGGCGTCGGTCGCCGACACCACCCGGTTCACGGCATCGAACGTCGACACCGTCGAATGGCCGAGCGGGTCGGTCACGCTCGTCTGGTTGCCGACGGCGTCGTAGCCGTACGTCCACCGGTAGTCGGCCGGAACCGCCCCGGCCAGGTTGCCCCGCGGCTCGACCATGGCCACCGTGCGCCCGGCGTCGTCGTACTCGTAGGTCGTCTTGGCGCCCGACGGCGAGACGACGCTCGACAACTGCCCGCGGGCGTCGTAGGTGTTGGTCGTCACCAGCCCGCCGGGCGCGGTCGTGCTCGTGAGCTCCAGGGCGGCGTTGTAGGCGTACGCCGTCGTCCGCCCGGCGGCGTCGATGCGGGTGGTCAGCAGGCCGTTGCCGTCGTAGGTGGACGTCGTCGTGTGGCCGAGGGCATCGGTCTCGGTCAGCACGTTGCCGGCGGCGTCGTAGGTCCACGTCGTGGCCCAGCCGCGGGGCGAGGTGCGGGTCAGCGGCCGGCCGCCGGCGTCGTAGGTCCACGAGGTGACGCTTCCGCCCGCCGTCGTCACCGAGCCGAGGTTGCCGACGGCGTCGTACGCGTAGGTCGTGGCGTTCGATCGAGCGTCGGTGACGGTGGCCAGGCGGCCGGCGGCGTCGTACGTCCGGCCCTCGACCGCCCCGCCCGGCCATGTAGTCGACGTCAGCCGGCCGGAACCGTCGTACCCGTAGGTCGTGGTGTTGCCCCGCCCGTCGGTGTAGGTCAAGGGGTTGCCGGCGGCGTCGTAGGTCCACGACTCGACGTACGACAGGGGCGCGGGCGCGGTGCGGCTCACCACGTTCCCCCGACTGTCGTACGTGGCCGACCACGACCTCCCGTTGGCGTCGGTGGCGCTCACCGGGTTGAGGCTGCCGTCGAAGCCCACGCTTGACGAGCCCGCCGGCTCGGTCGTGCCGACCAGCACGTTGCCGGCGTACCGGTCGACCCAGGTCTTGCCCCTCGGGTCGGTGACCGTCGAGGTCTCGGTCGCGGCGTCCCATGCGAAGGTGGTGGCGCCACCGAGGGGATCGAGCTGTTCGATAACCCGGCCGGCGGCATCGAAGGTGTTCCTCACCTGAAGGTTGCCTTCGGGGTCGGTCACCTGTCGGAGCCGATCGGAGGCGTCGTAGGCGTAGGCCGTGGTGCCGCCCCGCACGTCCGTCACCGACGTCAACAGGTTGCCGGTGTAGCCGTACGAAACCGAGCGACCATCGGCCACCGGCGCGGCCACGCCGACGAGCTTGCCGCCGGCGTCGTAGGAGAACGTGAACACCCGGGCCGCGGCGTCGGTCGCCGTCGCCAACCGGCCCGAGCCGTCGTAGGCGAGGGTGACGCCGAGGCCGGCGCGGTCCTTGATGCTCAGCAGCCGTCCCGACGTGTCGAAGCGGTTGTGTACCTGATCGGCGGTGGCCAGGTCGTACCCGCCGGTCACGGTCGTGAGCGAGGCGGTGACCGCCGGCGGGGGAAGGTAGGCACCACCGGCGTCAGGGGTGAAGACGAGGTCCGCACCGTCGCCGGTCCGCACCGTCACCACTCCGGTCCCCGCCACGGACAGGCTCGTTCCGAGCGAATGCGACCAGCCCGTGCCGAGCGGGCCGACGGTGGCGTCGTTGGAGTTGTACGTCCGCGTGAACGAGAACGGCACGCCCTGGCCGGGAACGGCGAGGTCGGTCGTCTGGTCCACGAATGCCCCGGTCGCGGTGTCGACGGGGTCTGCCCGTCGGGTCGTGGTCGGCCGGCCGAAGAGGCTCCACCCCCGCGTCTGGGCCGAGGCGACGGCGGGCCGGTTGCCCGATGCCGCATAGTGCGCGGCCACCCGGTCGGCCGAGAGCGCGTGGTCGTAGATCGCGACCTCGTCGACGACGCCGTCGAAGTAGCGCCCGAAGAGTGGGTTCCCCGCGATCCAGTAGGCGGCGTTACCCAACGCGTGGCCGTCGCTGACGGATGCAGTCGCGGTCGCGACCCGGACGCCGTCGACGTAGACGGTCAAGGTCGGGTTGTCGAAGACGCCGACGACGTGATGCACGACACCAGGCCCGCGGACGGCGCTCGGAGCCTTGGCCTCGGTCGACGGCGATCCGACCCGGGTGGTCGTGACGAAGTCGGGGCGGCCGCGCCGGCTGGTCAGGCCGTCGTAGCCCAAGCGGAGCAGCAACGCGTTGTTGTCGTCGACGGTCTCGGTGCCGACGATGCTGTCGATGTACGGGGACGAGGCGCCGAACGTCTGCGGCTTGACCCACGCCTCGAGGGTCACGGCGGCCAGGCTCAGGTTGAGCGTGCCGAGATCGACGTGGCCGCCGGTGAAGCCGGCCGCGCCGTTGGTCCCCTCCGTCGGGATCAGCCCGGCCGCGCCAAGGGCGACGGCCCCGACGTAGGTCCCGTTCCGCCCGTTGCCCGAGCTGTCGGCGGCGACGGTGCCGGCGAGCTCGTCCAAGCGCCAGTAACCGAATGGCGCGTCGGCGGACACCGCATCCTGGTAGCGGGCCGGCGACCGCCCCGACGCCACGTAGTGGGCGCGCGCCCGCGACGGGGACAACGCCGATTCGAAGACCGCGACCTCGTCGATCGTCCCGGGGAAGGTGCTGGCCCAGACGTCGTGGCGGGCGATCTTCAGCACGGCACCGGCGAACGGTGACGTGATGCTGCACGAGGAGAAGCACGAGTTCTGGTTCGTCACGCCGGCCGGCAGACCGTCGACGTAGAGGCGGAACTGGGCCGGGAGGACAACGGTCCCCGACGGGGCCGCCCACGTCCCGAGGACGTGGTGCCAAGCACCGTCGTTGATGCGGCCGACCGACTTCACGCCGACCATGACCCCGTCGGTGTCCAGGACGAAGTTCACCTCGCCCGACGGGTCACGCGACAGCGTGAGGCTCTTGCTCGCGCCCGAGCCGCGACTCTGGACGATCGGGAAGGCGACACTCCCGGCGGCGCCCGAGGTCTTGACCCACGCTTCGGCCGAGAACGCGGCCACCGTCGGGGTGTACGAGGTGGCGATCCCGGTGCTGCCGTCGAAGGACATCGCCGCGTTCGACCCGGCCTCGAATGCCCCGGCGACGCCGAGCGTGACGCCGGCACTAATGGTGCCGTTCCTGGCGTGGCCGCTGGCGTCCACGGCCGTCGTCCCGGACGCCTCGCCCAGCCGCCAATACCCGGCCGGGGAGTCGGCGAGCACGGCGTCCCGGTAGTCAGAGCTGGGAGGGCTGGCGGCCGCCGGCCGCGAGAGCGGCAATGGCAAGGGCACGAGCCCGGTTGCCAGAACAACGGCCGCCACCATCGACACCAAAGCTGCGTGCTTCCGCCTCATGACCAGCCCCCTCGTCATGGACGATGGTGGAAGCCAGGACCGTTTCCGTCCATGGCCCGCAGTGATCAATGGGCGATGGCCCAGGACGGGCCGCGACCGGGCTAGGCCGGGTCGAGCGGAGGCTCGTCCCCCAAGGCACGCTTCTGCTCCAACCGGCGGTCGAGCTCGGCGTCGAGAGCGGCGTAGTGCTCCCGCATCTCGCGGAGCTGGCGCTCACGGGGGGTTTCGGCGATGCCGGTGCGGGTGTCGAGGCGGGCGTCCCAGCGGGGCGAGTCCTCCGGGCCGACGAGGCGGGCGGACGGAGCGCGGGGGCGGGTGTCGCCGGGGGCGAAGCCGGCGTTCTCGGGCCGGCCGAGCAAGAGCCAGGCCAGGGCGCCGATGTCGGCGAGGAAGAGCACGACCATGACCCAGACGCCCTTGGGCAGGTTGCGGCACAGGCTCTCGTCGGTGGAGATCACGTCGAAGATCGCCCAGAGCCAGAACGCCAGCACGACCAGCCCAACCAAGCCCTCGCCGAACAGCATGGTCCGAAAGGTACGAGCAGCTTGCCAACCGGTCAACGGCAATGGCAGACTGCCCCTCCGATGTCGAAGACGCCCCGCGCCACCCTCGTAGTAGTCGAGCACTAGCGCACGTCCGCGTCCCACCCCGGCAACGTGCGCCACGACCTCCCGAGAACGGGGGGTCGTTTTCTTTGTCCAGCAAAGGACCAGCAATGACGAAGATGTCCGGAGGCCAAGCACTCATCAAGAGCCTCGAGATGATGGGCGTGGAGGTGATGTTCGGCCTCCCCGGCGGCGCCATCCTGCCGGTGTACGACCCGATCATCGACTCGCCGATCCGCCACATCCTCGTCCGCCACGAGCAGGGCGCCGGCCACATGGCCAGCGGCTACGCCCACGCCACCGGGCGCCCCGGCGTGGCCATGGTCACCAGCGGCCCGGCGGCCACCAACGTGGTCACGCCGCTCATGGACGCATACATGGACAGCGTCCCGATGGTCTGCATCACCGGCCAGGTGCCCCTCGCCTCCATCGGCAGCGACGCCTTCCAGGAGTGCGACACCACCGGCATCACCCTCAGCGTCACCAAGCACAACTACCTCGTCACCAGCGCCCAGGACATCCCCCACATCGTGCGGGAGGCGTTCCACATCGCCACCACGGGCAGGCCGGGCCCCGTCCTCATCGACGTGCCCAAGGACATCGTCGATCCCAAGAACCCGATCAGCGCCATGGACTGGTACTGGCCGTCGGCCCAGGACATCGACCGCGGCCTCCCCGGCTACAAGCCGACGATGAAGGGCCACCCCCGCATGATCAAGGAGGCGGCCAAGCTCATCCTCGAGGCCAAGAAGCCGGTGATCTACGCCGGCGGCGGCATCCTCAAGGCGCAAGCGTCGGCGGCGCTGAAGGAGCTGGTCGAGCTCACCGGCATTCACGTCGTCACCACCCTCATGGCGAGGGGCGCGTTCCCCGACCGCCACCCCCTCTGCCTCGGGATGCCGGGTATGCACGGCAACTACACCGCCATCACCGCGATGCAGAAGGCCGACCTCCTCGTCGCCCTCGGCAGCCGGTTCGACGACCGGGTCACGGGCAAGCTCGACGGCTTCGCCCCCGACGCCAAGATCATTCACAACGACATCGACCCGGCCGAGCTCGGCAAGGTGCGCCGCCCCGACGTTCCGATCGTCGGCGACTGCCGCCTGGTGATCGAGGAGCTGGTGAAGGCGGTCAGGGAGCTGGGCGGCCTCGAGGCCCAGCCCGACCGCACCGAGTGGAAGCAGACGATCAGCGGTTGGCAGGAGAAGTACCCGCTCACCTACGACCAGGAGTACGGCGAGGGCGCGGCCCTCAAGCCGCAGTTCGTGTTGGAGAGACTCAGGGATGCCGAGTCGACGCCGGAGGACACCATCGTCGTGTCCGGCGTCGGCCAGCACCAGATGTGGACGAGCCAGCACTGGAAGTTCGACTACCCGAACACGTGGATCAACTCCGGCGGCCTCGGCACCATGGGCTACGCCGTGCCCGCGGCGGTCGGCGCCAAGGTCGGCCGCCCCGACCGCACGGTGTGGGCCGTCGACGGCGACGGCTGCTTCCAGATGACGGCCCAGGAGCTCGTCACCGCCAGCAGCGAGCGCATCCCGATCAAGGTCGCCATCCTCAACAACGCCTACCTCGGCATGGTCCGCCAGTGGCAGGAGATGTTCTATGACGAGCGCTACTCCGAGGTGTACCTCAGCCCTGACCTCCCCGACTACGTGAAGTGGGCCGAGGCCATGGGTTGCGTCGGCTTCCGCGTCGAGCACCCCGACGACGTCGACGCCACCATCGAGAAGGCCAACTCCATCGACGACCGGCCGGTGGTGATCGACTTCCGCACCGACAGCCGCGAGAAGGTGTACCCGATGGTGCCGGCCGGAAAGACCAACGACGACGTCGTCGTCGACCCGAGCCAGGGCGAAGGCGGCCGTTGATGCCCGAGCCGGCCAAGCGCCATCACATGCTGTCGGTCCTGGTCGAGAACAAGGCCGGCGTGTTGACCCGGGTGGCTTCGCTCTTCGCCCGCCGGGGCTACAACATCTATTCGCTGGCGGTGGCGCCCACCGACGACGATCGCTTCTCCCGCATCTCGATCGTGGTCGACGTCGAGTCGTCGCCGTTGGAGCAGATCACCAAGCAGCTCTTCAAGCTCATCAACGTGGTGAAGATCGTGGAGCTCGACCCGGCCGAGTCGGTGGAGCGCGAGCTCATGCTGATGACGATCAAGGCCGAGCCCGGGACCCGGGGCCAGGTGATCGAGCTGGTGCAGGTGTTCGGGGGCAAGATCGTCGACGTCGGCCACGACGAGCTGACCGTCGAGTTGGCGGGGGCGCCGACGAAGCTCGATGATCTGGAAGAGCTCATGCGACCGTATGGCATCACCGAACTCCAGCGCACCGGCCGGGTGGCGCTGCCCAAGCTCGACCGGCAGGCACCCCGCCTCCGCTCCCTGAAAGGCAAGATCTCCTGATGGCCAACGTCTATTACGAGAAGGACGCGGATGCGTCGTTGATCAACGGCCGCAAGGTCGCCGTCATCGGGTACGGCTCGCAGGGCCACGCCCATGCGTTGAACCTGCGTGACTCGGGGGTCGACGTGCGGGTCGGACTCCGTGAGGGTTCGTCGTCCCGGGCCAAGGCGGAGGGCGCCGGCTTGCGGGTGTTGTCGATCGCCGACGCCTCGGCCGAAGCCGACCTCATCATGATCCTGGCGCCCGACACCGAGCAGAAGGCGATCTACGAGGAGTCGATCGCCCCGCACCTGTCGTCGGGCGACGCCGTGTTCTTCGCCCACGGGTTCAACATCCGCTTCGGCCAGATCTCGCCGCCGGCGGGTGTCGACGTGGCCATGGTGGCGCCCAAGGGGCCCGGCCATTTGGTACGCCGGACGTACGTCGAGGGCGGGGGCGTGCCCGCTCTCATCGCGGTGCACCAGGACGCCAGTGGCAAGGCCCGCGACCTGGCGCTGTCGTATGCCTCCGCCATCGGCGGGGCCCGGGCGGGCGTGTTGGAGACGACCTTCACCGAGGAGACCGAGACCGATCTGTTCGGCGAGCAGGTCGTGCTGTGCGGTGGTGTGACGGCGCTGGTGCAGGCCGGGTTCGAGACGCTGGTCGAGGCCGGGTACCAGCCCGAGTCGGCGTACTTCGAGTGCCTCCACGAACTCAAGCTGATCGTCGACCTCATGTACGAGAACGGGATCGCCGGTATGCGGTTCTCGATCTCGGACACCGCCGAGTACGGCGACCTGACCCGGGGCCCGCGTGTCGTCGGGCCCGAGACCAAGGCGGAGATGAAGCGGATCTTGGGCGAGATCCAGAGCGGTGCCTTCGCCGAGGAATGGATCGCCGAGAACCGGAACGGGCGGCCCAATTACACCCGTCTCAAGGCGGCCGGGGCGTCGCATCAGGTCGAAAAGGTCGGGGCCGAGCTGCGGGCGATGATGCCGTTCATCTCCGCCGGCAAGGAGCGCCCGCAGGACGTGAGCGGGGGATAGCCCGATCGGGCCATTGCGTCCGATTCCCCCAGGCGTGACGATCTATCACGGTATGGGCGAGGACGCGGTGGCGCGACCCGGGGTGCACCGGATCCTCGTGGCCGACGACGACTCCGACATCGTCGACCTGTTGCGTATGAACCTGGCGGCCCGGGGTTACGAGGTGACCACGGCCGGCAACGGCGAGGAGGCGTGGGCGTCGGCTTCGGAGTCGCCCCCCGACCTCGTGGTCCTCGACGTGATGATGCCCAAGATGGACGGGCTCGAGGTGTTGGCCAAGCTGCGGGCCGAGCCCCGGACCCGCGACCTGCCGGTGGTCATGCTCACCGCCCGCAGCTCCGACACCGACGTCTGGCACGGCTGGGAGGCGGGGGCCGACTACTACATCACCAAGCCCTTCGACCTGGGCGAGCTGTTGCGGTTCATCGGCTACCTGCAGGTGAACGGCCGGGTCGCCACCTAAGTAGCCCTGGCCCGACGGTTCGGCGGGGCGAAATCGCGGGCGCGCGAATCGTCGGCGCGATTCTGGGCGCCCCCCCGGGTGGGGGTTTATCACCCGGGTGTGACAGCATCGGCGGCCGTGGCTGCGACGGTCGAGGACTGGCATGACGATGTCGTCGTCGGCGCGCTCCACGAGCTACGGGAGACCCGGCGGAGGCGGCGGCTGGGGGATTGGAACGTCATCGACGCGCTCTACAAGGCGTACCTGGCGGCGGTGGTGGGCGGGGTCGGGGTGACGCTGCTGTCGGGCGTGGTCGGCGACCAACGGCTGCAAGGCCAGGCGGTGGCCGACGTGCGCAGGTACGGGGCCGCGTGGATCGGGCTGGTCGTGGCCGGGGCGATCGCCCTCGGGCTCAGGTCGGGGGCGCGGGGCGGACCGCTGGCCCTGGAGGCGGCCGAGGTGCGTTACGTGTTGCTGGCGCCGGTCGACAGGGACATCGCCCTGCAAGCACCGGCCCGGCGCCAGCTCAGGTTCACCGCCTTCGCCGGCACGGTGACGGGCGCGGCCGCGGGCCTGCTGGCCTTCAGGCGATTGCCCGGACAACCCGTCGAATGGATCGCGGCCGGCGCCCTCGTCGGCGGCGCCACCGCCATCGCCATGGGTGGGGCGGCCATGGTCGCCTCGGGAAGACGGCTCGGGAAACGAACCGCCACCGCTCTCGCCATCGCCGTCATCGGCTGGTCGGTGGCCGACGTGGTCGCGGGCATGGCCACCTCGCCGGCGTCGTTGGTCGGCAAGGTCGGCCTCTGGCCGCTGCACTTCCAACCGCTCGCCGCCGCCGGCCTGATCGCGGCCCCCGTCCTCGCCATCGCCGGCCTCAGGAGCGTCGGCGGCCTGTCCCTCGAAGCCGCCGAACGAAGGGGCCGGCTCGTCACCCACCTCCGCTTCGCGGCCACCTTCCAAGACCTCAGAACGGTGATGCTCCTGCGCCGCCAACTCAGTGCCGAGCAACCCAGGTCGAGGCCGTGGATGAAGCCCAAGCCCGCCGGCCTCGGCCGGGTGCAACGCAACCTGGTCGTGTGGCGGCGCGACTGGCGGGGCGTCCTGCGGTGGCCGGCGGTGCGCATCGCCAGGCTCACCATCCTCGGGGCCGTCGCCGGCCTGGCCACCGCGGCCGCATGGGCCGGCAACACCGCCATGATCGCGGTCGCGGGCGTGGCCATGTTCGTCGCCGGCCTCGACGCCATCGAAGGGCTGAGCCAGGAGATCGACCACCCCGACCGCCGAGACGGCTTCCCGGCCGAGCCGAGCGCGATCCACCTCAGGCACCTGGCCGTGCCCACCGTCGTGCTCACCTTCGTCGCCCTCGCCGGCGTGGCCGCGGCCGCCGCCGCCAGCCACACCCTGCTCGCCCTCAAGATCGGCCTCCCACTCGCCATCCCGGCGGCGGCCACGGCCGCGGGCGCGGCCGCGGTCAGCGCCCTGCGGGCCCCGCCCGACCCGAGCCGGCTGATGGCCGACTCCACCGGCATGGGCCTCCTCTTCCACCACGCCCTCCCGCCCGGGCTGGCCATCGCCGCCCCGGCCGCCGTCCTCCTCGCCCACTCCCAACTCAAGGCCGAACCCGGCGCCGACCCCATCGCCATCGCTGTCAGCGCGGCGTTCAACATCCTCCTCCTCGCCGGCCTCATCTTCGGATGGGTGCGCCAGCGCGAAGCCGTCAGCGCGTTCTTCGCGGGAGGGCGCTGAGCCCGTGCTGGTCGCCGAAGGAATCACCAAGAGCTACGCCGAGCTCGTGGCCCTCGCCCCCCTCGACCTCACGATCAAGGCCGACGAGCTCACCGTCCTCGTCGGCCACAACGGCTCGGGCAAGTCGACCCTCCTCAGCCTGTGCGCCGGCCTGCTCGAACCGACCGAGGGCACCCTCACCGTCGACGGCCACCCCGCGGGCTCGTTCGAGGCCCGGGCGGCCACGTCGTACCTGCCCGACCAACCCGTCCTCTACGACGACCTCAGCGTGGTCGAGCACCTCGAATACGTCTCGAGACTCCACGGCGTCGAGGACTGGGAGGACAGGGGCAACGACCTGCTCGACCGGCTCGGCCTGGCCCACCGGGCCGACGACCTGCCGTCGCGCTTCAGCCGCGGCCTGAGGCAGAAGACGTCGATCGCCCTCGGCCTCGTGCGCCCGTTCCGGCTCCTGCTGGTGGACGAGCCCTTCGTCGGCCTCGACCCGCAGGGGAAGGAAGCCCTCGTCGGCCTGCTCGACGAAGCCCACCGACAAGGCGCGGCGGTCGTGGTCGCGACCCACCAGCTCGAGTTCGTGCAGCAGGCCGACCGTTGCCTGGCCCTGCGCGACGGCGAGCTCGTCTTCGACGGACCCGCCGGCGGCGCCGACGTCGACAAGCTCCTCGGCCTTTCCTGACCCGTGCTTAGATCAACGCCATGGGGAAGATTGCAGTACACGTCAAGCTCACCGCGACCGAAGGGAAGGGCGCCGAGCTGATCGAAGCCTTCCGGTCGCTCTACGACGGGCGCCTCGACGCCGAGACCGGCACCGAGATGCACGTGATCCACCAGGCCAAGGACGACCCGGACGCCATCCACTTCTACGAGCTCTACGCCGACGACGAGGCGCTCGCCGCCCACAGCACCGGCGAGTCCCTGAAGGACATCCTCCCCAAGCTCGCCGGCCTGGTGGCCGCCCGCCCGGAGACCACCGTCCTGGAGCCCCGCCACGGCAAGGGCCTCGGCCAGTGATCCGCCGCCGCCTCCTCGTCGCCGTCACCACGGTCGTCGCCCTCGTCGGGGCCACCGCCCTGCCCGCCAGCGCGGCCACGACCGTCACCCAGAATCGCGACACCGCGACCAGCGGCGAGCCCATCACCGTCACCGCCACCACCGACGCGCCCGACGGCACCTTGGCCCACTTCACCGTCTCACCGCCCACCGGCGCGCCCGCCGACTCGATCAGCACCGGCGAGGGCATGAGCAGCCTGGCCCGGCGTCCCTCGAACGACGGCTACTGGCTGCTCGAGGTCGACGGCACCGTCCGCAGCTACGGCTCGGCCCCCGACCTCGGGAGCGCAGCCATCCGCGACGACGAGGCCGCGGTCGCCATCGTGGCCACCGCCGACGGCAACGGCTATTGGGTCGCGACCGACCACGGTGTGATCAAGCGGTTCGGCTCCGCGGCGTTCTACGGCGACCTGTCCGGCGCCCGGCTCAACGTGCCCATCGCCAGCATGGCGGCGACGCCTTCGGGCGATGGCTATTGGCTCGTGGGCGAGGACGGTGCCGTGTTCGCCTTCGGCGGCGCCGGCTTCTACGGCAGCCCGAACAGCCAGGCGCTGGCCGCGCCCGTCGCTGGCATGGTCGAGACGCCCGACGGCAAGGGCTACTGGATCTTCACCTACGACGGCACGGTGTTCGCCTACGGCAACGCCGCCTACTTCGGCCGGGTCACGTCGTCACCGGCGCCGATCACCGGCCTGGCCCGCACGCCCAACGGCAACGGCTACTGGTTGGTGGACGCCGACGGCGTCGTCTACGCCTTCGGTGGCGCCGCCCACAAGGGCGACCTCACCAGCAGCGGCACCGTCGACCCGATCATGGGCCTGGTCGCGACCTCGACCGGCAACGGGTACTGGTTGTTCGACCTTGAGGGCCGCATCTTCCCCTTCGGCGACGCCACCAACCGGGGCTCGGTGTTCCAGCCGCCCGTGCGCGGCGGCAAGGCCTCGATCACCTTCACCTCGTTCGCCCCCGGCCGGTCGCGCGCCAGCGTATTCGTCGGCACGTACGGCTCGGGCCTGGTGTCGCAGACCTGGAAGGCACCGGTCAACAAGGGCTATTGGATGGTGGCCCGGGACGGAGGCGTGTTCAGTTTCGGCACGAGCGGCTTCAAGGGCTCGACCGGCGACATCAAGCTGAACAAGCCCATTGTCGGGATGGCGGCCACGCCGTCTGGCGACGGCTACTGGTTCACCGCCAGCGACGGCGGTGTCTTCACCTTCGGCGATGCCACGTTCTTCGGCTCGACCGGTGACATCAAGCTTGCCTCGCCCATCGTGGGCATGGCGGCCACCCCGACCGGCGAGGGCTACTGGTTGGTCGCGGCCGACGGCGGCATCTTCGCCTTCGGCGACGCCCAATTCTTCGGCTCGGCCGGCGGGATCAAGCTGGCCTCGCCGGTGGTCGCCATGGCCACGACCCCGACCGGCCAGGGCTACTGGTTGGTCGCGGCCGACGGCGGCATCTTCGGCTTCGGCGACGCGCCCTACGCCGGCTCGATGGGCGGCACCAAGCTCAACCGGCCCATCGTCGGGATGGCGCCCACCACCGACGGCCGCGGCTACTGGTTGGTCGCGAGCGACGGCGGCATCTTCAGCTTCGGCACCGCCAAGTTCTTGGGGTCGACGGGCGACAGGGTGCTCAACAAGCCCATCGTCGGCATGACCCCGACCGACAGCGGCGACGGCTACTGGTTCGTGGCCAGCGACGGCGGTGTGTTCGCTTTCGGCGACGCCGGCTTCCACGGGTCGACCGGCGACATCGCCCTCAACCAGCCCGTGGTCGGCATGGCCGCGGGCCCGCCGGTGTACCCGCCGGGCTTCTAACCGGCGAGGCGCTCGGCGACGTAGTCGAGGCTGCGGGTGAGCTGGGCCACGTCGTCGGGTTCGACCGCGGGGAACATGGCGATGCGGAGTTGGTTGCGGCCGAGCTTGCGGTAGCTCTCGGTGTCGACGATGCCGTTGGCCCGCAGGACCTTGGCCAAGACGTTGGCGTCGATCGACGGGTCGAAGTCGATGGTGCCGACGACGTGGCTGCGTTCGTCGGGCTTCTCCACGAACGGGGTGGCGAACGACGACGACTCGGCCCAGCCGTAGAGGATCTCGGCCGAACGGTCGGAGCGGGAGGCGGCGAACTCGAGGCCGCCGCCGGCGTTCATCCACTCGACCTGCTCGGCCAGCAGGAACAGGGTGGCCAGCGCCGGCGTGTTGTAGGTCTGGTCGAGCCGGGAGTTCTCGAGCGCGGTCCGCAGGTTGAGCCCCGACGGGATGTAGCGATCCGACTGCGCCAGCCGCTCGATGCGCTCGACGGCCAGCGGCGAGCACGCCGCCAGCCACAACCCGCCGTCGGAGCCGAAGCACTTCTGGGGCGCGAAGTAGTAGCAGTCGAACTGCGAGGCATCGACCCGCAGCCCGCCGGCGCCGGAGGTGGCGTCGACCAGCACCAGGGCCGAAGGGTCGGCGCCCTCGGGGCGCACGATCGGGGCCATCACGCCGGTCGAGGTCTCGTTGTGGGTGAGGGCGTAGGCGTCGACGCCGGCGCGGCCAACGGCGGTGGGCACGGTTCCGGCCGCGGAGGAGATCACCTCGGGCTCGTCGAGGAACGGCGCCGCCGCCACCCCGGCGGCGAACTTGGACGAGAACTCGCCGAAGGACAGGTGCTGGCTCTGGCGCTCGATGAGGCCGAAGATGGCCGCGTCCCAGAAGATCGTGGTGCCGCCGTTGCCGAGCACGATCTCGTAACCGTCGGGCAGCGAGAGCAGCGACGAGAGGCCCTGGCGCACCCGGCCCACGACCGACCGCACCGCACCCTGGCGGTGGCTCGTGCCCATCCACGACTTGCCCCCCGAAGCCAGCGCCTCGACCGCCGAGGGCCGCACCTTCGAAGGCCCGGAGCCGAAACGGCCGTCGCCCGGCAGGAGGTCGGCGGGGATGCGGATTTCGGGGATGGGGGCCTCGGTCACTGTGCAAGCATGGCAGCCATGGAGCGCTTGTCCCGACGCATTGCCGCCATCGCCGAGTCGCCCACGATCGCCGTCGATACCAAGGCCAAGGCGCTCAAGGCGGCGGGGGAGGACGTCATCGGCTACGGCGCCGGCGAGCCCGACTTCCCGACGCCCGACTACATCGTCGAGGCCGCCGTCGCCGCCTGCCGCGACCCCAAGAACCACAAGTACACGCCCACCCCCGGGCTGCCCGAGCTCCGCCAGGCGATCGTGGAGAAGACGGCCCGCGACTCCGGTTACGCCGTCGAGGCCGGCCAGGTGCTGGTCACCAACGGGGGCAAGCAGGCGGTCTACACGTCGTTCGCGGCGCTGCTCGACCCGGGCGACGAGGTGCTGCTGCCCGCGCCCTATTGGGTCACCTATCCCGAGGCCATTGCCCTGGCCGGCGGGGTGTCGGTCGAGTTGGCCACCGACGAGTCGACCGGCTTCAAGGTGACCGTCGAGCAGTTGCAAGCCGCGCTCACGCCCCGCACCAAGGCGCTCATGTTCGTGTCGCCCTCGAACCCGACGGGCGCGGTCTACACCCGCGAGGAAGTCGAGGCGATCGGCCGTTGGGCCGTCGAGCGGGGCGTGTGGGTGATCACCGACGAGATCTATGAACACCTCGTCTACGACGGGGCCACGTTCCACTCGATGCCGGCGGTCGTGCCCGAGCTGGCCGACACCTGCCTGGTCGTCAACGGCGTGGCCAAGACCTACGCCATGACCGGGTGGCGGGTCGGGTGGTTGCTCGGCCCCGCCGACGTCGTCAAGGCCGCCGCCAACCTCCAGTCCCACCTCACGTCGAACGTGTCGAACGTGTCGCAGCGGGCCGCGCTCACCGCGGTGTCCGGCGACCTCTCGGCCGTGGCCATGATGCGGGAGGCCTTCGACCGCCGCCGGCGGCGCATGGTCGAGATGCTCAACGACACGCCCGGCGTCACCTGCGCCGAGCCCGAGGGCGCGTTCTACTGCTTCCCCAACTTCACCGGGGTGCTGGGGCGCGACCTCGGCGGCCGCACCGCGGCGTCCACCCTCGAGCTGGCCGAGGTCCTGCTCGACCAGGCCAAGGTGGCCATCGTCCCGGGCGAGGCCTTCGGCGCACCCGGCTACGCCCGCCTGTCGTACGCCCTGGGCGACGACGACCTCGTCGAGGGGCTCACCCGCATCGCCAAGCTCCTCGCCGGCTGAGCGCGCCACCTTGCTGCGCCGGCTCGCCGTCGCGCTCGCGGTCGCGCTGGCCGTCGGCGGGTTCGTCTACTACTCGGCCAACTCGCCGGGGGCCAAGCACCGCTCGCTGGTCGAGCGCATGGAGGCCTCGCCTTCGGGCTGCCACTACGACGAGGTCGTGGCCGCCGACCCGCCCGTGGGCGAGCCCATCGCCGCCGACGAGGCCAGGCCCAACTTCTACAAGCCCGGGTCGAGGGCGCCGGCCGACGGCCAGCTCGGCCGGGCCATGTCGCGGGGGTTCGTCGTCCTCTGGTACCTGCCCTCGCTGGCGGCCGAGGACGTGGCCAAGCTCACGCAGTTGAGCGACGACTTCGGCCGGGCCCTGATCCTCGTTCCCCGGGCCGGCCTCGACGGCAAGGTGGCGGTGACGGCGTGGCACCGGCGGCTGCGCTGCGCCGGCATCGACCAGGCCGCCCTGCGCCTCTTCGTCCACTCCTTCACCGACCACGGGCCGGAGAAGGGCTTCGTCTAGAAGGCCGCCGCCGCCAGGTACGCCACCAGCCACACGAGCATGGCCAACCCCACGAGGGTGACGGCGGCGAGGGTGAGATGGTGCGTCATCGTCAGGGCGCGTACCCGTGGGTGTCCGGCGGGAAACCGGTTGGCGGTGTTCGTGGGGGGATGCGCGAGGATGCCGGGATGGCCCGCATCCTCGTCACCGAACCCCTGGCCGCGGCCGGCCTCGACGCCCTCCGTGCGGCCGGCCACGAGGTCGACGTCCAGGTCGGGCTCTCCCCCGAGGAGCTGCTGGCCGCGGTGCCGGGGGCGCGGGCGCTGATCATCCGCTCGGCCACCAAGGTGACGGCCGACGTGATCGAGGCCGGGCGCGAGTTGGTGGTCGTCGGCCGGGCCGGCGTGGGCGTCGACAACGTCGACACCGCCGCCGCCACCCGCCAGGGCGTGATGGTGGTGAACGCCCCCGGGTCGAACAGCCTGTCGACGGCCGAGCACGCCTTCGCCCTGCTGCTGGCCCAGGCCCGCAACGTGCCCCAGGCAGCGGCGGCGTTGAAGGCCGGCCGGTGGGAGAAGTCGAAGTGGGAGGGCGTCGAGCTCCACGGCAAGACGCTCGGCGTGCTGGGGTTGGGTCGCATCGGCACGCTGGTGGCCCAGCGGGGCCACGCCTTCGGGATGAAGCTGGTGGCCTGGGACCCGTGGATGGCGCCCGAGCGGGCCCGCCAGCTCGGCATCGAGCTGCTCGAGCTCGACGAGCTGTTCGCCCGCTGCGACTTCGTCTCGATCCACGTGTTGAAGACCAAGGACACGGTCGGGTTGGTGGGCGAGGAGTTGCTGTCGAAGGCCAAGCCGGGGTTGCGCATCGTCAACGCGGCCCGGGGTGGCGTGGTCGACGAGGCCGCGTTGGCCCGGGCGATCTCGTCGGGTGTGATCGGGGGCGCAGCCTTGGACGTGTTCGAGACCGAGCCGACGACGTCGTCACCGCTGTTCGAGCTCGACTCGGTCGTGGTCACGCCGCATTTGGCCGCCTCGACGACGGAGGCCCAGGAGAAGGCCGGCGACGTCATCGCCGAACAGGTGCTGCTGGCCCTGGCCGGCGAGTTCGTGCCCTTCGCCATCAACGTCGAGGCCAGTGAGGCCGGCGAGGGCGTGCGGCCGTACCTGCCGCTGGCCGAACGGCTTGGCGCGCTGTTCGCCTCGTTGAGCGAGGGCATCACGCCCGTGCTCGAGATCGACTACGAGGGCGAGCTGGCCAACGACGACACCCGCATCCTGACCCTGTCGGTGCTCAAGGGGTTCTTCGGCGCCGGTTCCGACGAGCCGGTCTCCTACGTCAACGCGCCTGGCCTGGCCGAGGAGCGGGGCATGGAGGTGCGGGAGACGAAGACCACCACACCGCACGAGTACCTCAACGTGATCAAGGTGCGGGGCGGCGGGCACGGGATCGGCGGCACCCTGTTCGGCCTCCGGGGCGAGCCCCGCATCGTCATGGTCGACGACCACGACGTCGAGCTGCCCTTGGCCGCCAACCTGTTGGTCGTGCGCAACGACGACCGGGTCGGGATGATGGCGCTGGTGACCGCGGCCGTGGCCGAGGCCGGGGTGAACATCGCCGACATGCGCTTGGGGCGCTCGCCCTCGGGCGGTTCTGCGCTCACCGTGCTCACCTCCGACGGCCCGTTCCCGGCGTCGCTGGCCGCCTCCATCGAGGGCCAGCCCGGCATCCTCGAGGTGAGGATCGTGAACCAGGCTTAACGCTTGGCCTTGACGAACCCCTCGGCCTCGGCGGTGGGGGCGTCGGTGTAGCAGCGGTCGGGGTTGGTGCGGTCGTAGGCGAACATGCCCGGCAGGTGGAAGAGCTTGCTCTTGACCTTGGCCTTGACCGGGTGGGTCGGCGGGCAGACGCCGCCCTCGGCCTCGACCCACGCCGGCGGGGGCGTGGCCGCGGCCGTCGCCTTGGTGACCTTGGCCGCCTTCTTCGCCGCCTTCTTCACCGGCTTGGGCTCGGCCGCCAGGGGCACGTCCAACCCCGACTCGCTTTCGGCCGCGGGGCCGGGCTCCTCGATGGGCTCGCCGACCTCGTCGACGGGTGTGTCGACGATGGGCTTCCACGGGGCCGGCGGGGGCGGGGCCGCGGGGGTCGAGCGGCGCGACTGCACCGTCTTCACCAGGGCGAAGCCGATGCCGATCAGCAACCCCAACCGCAGCCCGACCCGGAACGACCGCCGCACCATGGCCGGCAACGCTACCCCTTCCGCCTTGACGGATGGGGACCCGACCGGTTGAATGGTCGGCAATGACCGAGCGCCGCCACCTGGCCTCCACCCTCCTCCTTACGTAGCGGCGAGCGTTCCCCAACGCTCGCCTTCGCCTCCTGCGCCTCCGGGCCAGGGGGTTTTTTGTTTCCCTGGAAAGGACCGCACCGCGATGCCGACGCCGAAGAAGATGCCCTTCGAGAAGTACAGGCCGTTCCTGCCGCTGCCCCTGCACCTTCCCGACCGGGAGTGGCCGAACCGCCAGATCACCAAGGCGCCGCTGTGGTGCTCGGTCGACCTGCGCGACGGCAACCAGGCCCTCATCGACCCGATGGACCCGGCCCGCAAGCTGCGCATGTTCGAAGCCGTCGTCGCCATGGGCTTCAAGGAGATCGAGGTCGGCTTCCCGTCGGCCAGCCAGCCCGACTTCGACTTCCTGCGCCAGCTCATCGAGGAAGACCTGATCCCCGACGACGTCACCATCCAGGTGCTGACCCAGTGCCGGCCCGAGCTGATCGAGCGCACCTACGAGGGCCTGGCCGGCGCGCCCCGCGCCATCGTCCACTTCTACAACTCGACGTCGGTGCTCCAGCGCAGGGTGGTGTTCCGTTCCGACAAGGCCGGCATCACCCAGATCGCGGTCGACGCCGCCCGCCTGTGTCGCAAGCTCGAGGACACGCTGCCCGGCACCGAGGTGCGCTACGAATACTCGCCCGAGAGCTTCACCGGGACCGAGCTCGAGTACGCCGTCGAGATCTGTTCCGCGGTGATGGACGTCATCGAGCCGGACGCCGACCGGCGCAAGATCATCCTCAACCTGCCGGCCACGGTCGAGATGTACACGCCCAACATCTACGGCGACGCCATCGAGTGGTTCCACCGCAACGTCCCCAATCGCGACCGGGTGATGCTGTCGTTGCACCCCCACAACGACCGGGGCACGGGCGTGGCCGCGGCCGAGTTCGGGATGATGGCCGGCGCCGACCGGGTCGAGGGCACGCTGTTCGGTAACGGCGAGCGCACCGGCAACGTCGACATCGTCAACCTGGCCATGAACCTGTTCAGCCAGGGCGTCGACCCCGAGCTCGACATCAGCGACATCGACGCCCTGCGCCGGGTCACCGAGTACGCCAACCGGCTGCCCATCCACCCCCGCCACCCGTACGTCGGCGACCTCGTCTACACGTCTTTCTCGGGCTCGCACCAGGACGCCATCAAGAAGGGCTTCGAGGCCCTGGGCGACGACTACGAGGAATGGGGCGTCCCCTACCTGCCCATCGACCCCAAGCACGTGGGCCGTTCCTACGAGGCCGTCATCCGGGTCAACAGCCAGTCGGGCAAGGGCGGCGTGGCCTACATCATGAAGGCCGAGCACGGCTTCGACCTGCCCAGGCGGCTGCAGATCGAGTTCTCGCGCGCCATCCAGACGATCACCGAGGACACCGGGACCGAGATCAGCCCGACCGAGATGTGGTCCCGGTTCTCCGAGGAGTACCTGCCCGAGTCGCCGTCGCTGACCCTCGTCGGCCACGAGGTGACCACCAGCGACACCGGCGCCTCGGTGACGGCGCAGCTCATGGTCGAGGGCGAGCACGTGACCGTTACCGGCGTCGGCAACGGGCCTATCGCCGCCTTCGTCCACGCGTTGCAGAAGGACCTGGCCATCGACGTCGAGGTCGTCGACTACGCCGAGCACGCCGTCACCGCCGGCACCGACGCCACCGCCGCGGCCTACGTCGAAGCCCGCAGCGAGGACGGCATCCGCTGGGGCGTCGGCCTCGACGGTTCGATACTCGCGGCATCGTTGAAGGCCGTGTTGGGTGCGGTCAACCGGCTGCGGAGCCTGCAGCCATGAGACCACTCCGGTGGCACCGCCCGACTACGAAGCCAAGTGGCGCCACCGCTGGGAAGCCGAGGGCGTAGGTCGCATCGCCGACCTCGACGCCGTCGCGCCCGGCGACGTCTTCTACAACCTGGTCGAGTTCCCGTACCCGTCGGCCCAGGGGTTGCACGTCGGCCACGTGTTCAAGTACTCGGGGGCCGATGCCTACGGCCGGTACCAGCGGATGCGGGGCAAGGCCGTGTTCCAGCCGATGGGCTTCGACGCCTTCGGCATCCACACCGAGAACTTCGCCCTGCGCACCGGGCAGCACCCGCGTGACCTGACGGGGCGCACCGTCGAGAACTTCCACGCGCAACTGGCGCGGGGCGGCATGGCGTGGGACTGGCGGGCCACGGTCGACACATCCTCGCCCTCGTATTACCGGTGGACCCAATGGCTCCTGGTGAAGCTGTTCAAGGCCGGGCTGCTGTACCAGGCCGAGGCGCCGGTGATCTGGTGCCCGTCGTGCCTGACCGTGCTGGCCCGGGAGCAGACCGAGGGCGATCGCTGCGAACGTTGCTCGTCCGTGGTCGGCGAGCGGGTCCTGCGCCAATGGTTCCTGCGCACGACGGCGTACGCCGACCGGCTGCTGTCGGGCTTGGACGCTCTGGATTGGCCCGAGCGGGCCAAGCGCCTCCAGCGCCAGTGGATCGCCGGCTTGCACGACTGGCTGATCTCGCGCCAGCGGTACTGGGGGCCGCCGATCCCGATCGTCCACTGTTCGGGTGCGTGCGGCGGCCCCGTCGCCGTGCCCGAGGACCAGTTGCCGGTGGTGCTGCCCGACCTCGACGACTTCCGGCCGACGGGCACGGGCGTTTCGCCGCTGGCCGCCGACGAGTCGTGGGTGCGCACGACCTGCCCCGAGTGCGGCGGGCCCGCCCGGCGCGAGAGCGACGTGTCCGACACCTTCGTCGACTCGTCGTGGTACTTCCTGCGCTACCCCTCGTACGACTTCGACGACCGGCCGTGGGACGACGACCGCACCCGCCGCTTCCTGCCCGTCGACTTCTACGCCGGCGGCCCCGAGCACGTGCAGCGCCACCATCTCTACGCCCGCTTCGTCACCATGGCCCTCTACGACCTGGGCCTGGTGCCGTTCGAGGAACCGTTCCCCCGCATCCGCCTGGGCGGATTGATCGTCAAGGACGGGGCCCGCATGTCGAAGTCACGTGGCAACGTCGTCAGCCCCGACGACTACGTGCAGGAGCACGGCTCCGACGTCCTCCGCTGCGCCCTGTTGTTCTCCGCCCCATGGGAGCAAGGCGGCGAGTTCGACGACGCCGCCATCGCCGGCATCCAACGCTTCTTCGCCCGCCTCCACCGCCTCCCCAACCTCGTTTTGGGTGCCACAGCTCACGCCCGGGCGTCAGATCTGGCACCCAAAACGGTGGGGGCGGTGGGGAAGGTGACCGAGGCGATCGAGACGTTGCGGTTCAACGTGGCCATCGCCGCGTGCATGGAGTTGGCCGCGGTGGTGGAGAGCCGGGACGACGTGAAGACGTTGGTGTTGTTGCTGGCGCCGCTGGCTCCGCATCTGGCCGAGGAGTTGTGGTCGCAGCTCGGCGGGGAGTTCTCGGTACACCAGCAGCCGTGGCCCGAGGCCGAGGAGGTGGAGGCCGACGAGGTCACCGTCGTCGTGCAGGTCGACGGGAGGCGGAGGGGCCGCGTGGTCGTGCCCCGCGGCGCGGATGAAGGAAGCGTTCGCGAGCAGCTCGGGGAGAACATCCTGCGGTGGCTCGACGGCAGGACCGTCGAGCGGACGGTCTACGTGGCCGACAAGTTGCTGAACCTCGTCACCCGGTGAGCTGCTCGCGGAAGGTGCGGCGGTAGGCGAGGGGAGAGGTCGACACCTCGCGCCCGAAGTGGTGGCGCAGGTTGGCGGCCGAGCCGAAGCCGCATCGCGAGGCGATGAGCTCGATGGCCTCGTCCGACGTCTCGAGCAACCGCTGCGCGAAGAGGATGCGTTGGCTCAGCAGCCACTGGTGCGGCGTCGTCCCTGTGACCGCACGGAACCGGCGGGCGAACGTGCGCGGGCTCATCAACGAACGGGCGGCCAGCTCGTCGACCGTCACCTGTTCCTCGAGGTGCTCGAGCATCCAGCCCAAGGTGCGGCCGATGGGATCGTCGTCGGCATTGACGGGCATGGGCAGGTCGACGTACTGGGCCTGGCCACCGTCGCGGTGGGGCGGCACGACCATCCGCCTGGCCACGGCGTTGGCCACCTCGGCCCCGTGGTCCATGCGCACCAGATGCAGGCAGAGGTCGATGCCGGCGGCCGTGCCCGCCGAGGTGTAGATGCCGTCGCCGGCGTCGACGTAGAGCACTCGCGGGTCGACATCGATGCTCGGGTATTGCCGGGCCAGGTCGTCGGCCCACATCCAATGGGTGGTGGCCGGCCGGCCGTCGAGCAACCCGGCGGCGGCCAGCACGAAGGCGCCGCTGCAGAAGCTCACGACCCGGGCGCCACGGCGGTGGGCGGCCCGCAGCGCGTCGAGCAACGCTTCTGGCGGCGGCCCGTGCTTGTGGTCGGCGGGGACGATGATGGTGTCGGCCCTGGCCAGGTCGTCGAGGCCGAACTCGGTCTCCATGCGGTAGCCGACGCCGGTGACGAACGGCCCCGGCTGGGTCGAGGCCACGAAGAAGCGGTACCACGGCGACACCAGCTCCGATCGGTCGATGCCGAACACCTCGCACGGGACGCTGAGCTCGAACGGGGCGATGCCGGGGAAGGCGACGGCGGCCACGGTGTGGCGCTTGCGGGAGGCCATGGCAGGATCTTAGCGGAAGGGGGCGGTCCTGCCACTGGTAATACGGCCCCGACGGACGCACCCTTGACCCATGGACGCCTTCGAACGCTCCCGCCCCATCCTCAGCACGAGGGCCGTCCCCGAGTGGTGGCCGGCGGTTACGCGGTGGTGGGCAACCAATCGGCCCGCCGGGCTTCGTAGGCCGAGATCGCATCGGCGTGCTGCAGCGTGAGGCCGATGTCGTCGAGGCCTTCGAGCAGCCGGTGGCGGGTGTGCTCGTCGAGGGGGAAGGGCGCGTCGAGGTCGATGGCGGCGCAATAGACCCGGCCGCTCTCGACGTCGACGGTGACCTCGATCGACGGGTCGGCCTCGATGGCGTCCCACAGCCGCTGCACGACGTCGTCGTCGACCTGCGCCGGCACGAGCCCGGCCTTGGTCGAGTTGTTGCGGAAGATGTCGCCGAAGCGGGGTGAGACGACGGCCCGGAAGCCGTAGTCCATCAGCGCCCACACCGCGTGCTCACGGGACGAGCCGGTGCCGAAGTTGGGCCCGGCCACGAGGATGCTGGCGTCGCGGTAGGTCGAGCCGTTCAAGGGGAACGTCGGGTCCTTGCGCCACGCGTCGAACAGCCCCTCGCCGAAGCCGGTGCGCTCGACCCGCTTGAGCCATTCGGCCGGGATGATCTGGTCGGTGTCGACGTCGGACCGGCGCAGCGGGAGGGCGGTGCCGGTGATCGTGCGGACGGCTTCCATCAGTCGAGGTCTCCTGGAGTAGCGAAGTGGCCGGCGACGGCGGTGGCCGCGGCCACGGCGGGGGACACGAGATGGGTGCGGCCACCCGGGCCCTGGCGGCCCTCGAAGTTGCGGTTGGAGGTCGAGGCGGCGCGCTCGCCGGGTGCGAGCTTGTCGGGGTTCATGGCCAGGCACATCGAACACCCGGCCTCCCGCCATTCGAAGCCGGCGGCGGTGAAGATGCGATCGAGGCCCTCTGTCTCGGCCTGGGCCTTGACCGCCATCGAGCCGGGGACGATCAGCGCCCGGACGGAACCGGCGACCCGCCGGCCCTCGGCCACCGCCGCCGCGGCCCGCAGGTCTTCGATGCGGCCGTTGGTACACGAGCCGATGAAGACGGTGTCGACGTCGATGTCGCGCATGGCCGTGCCCGCAGTGAGTCCCATGTACGACAGGGCCCGGGCGGCGGCGTCGCGAGCCGACGGTTCGAGGAAGTCGTCGGGGCTCGGCACGGTCGCGCCGATGGGGACGACCTGGGCCGGGTTCGTTCCCCACGAGACATGGGGTTCGATGGCGGCGGCGTCGAGCTCGACCTCCTTGTCGAAGGCGGCGCCGGCGTCGGTGCCGAGGCTGCGCCATTCGTCGAGGGCGTGCTCCCACGCCTTGCCCTTGGGGGCGTGCTCCCGGCCTTCGAGGTAGGCGAAGGTGGTGTCGTCGGGGGCGATCATGCCGGCCTTGGCCCCGCCCTCGATGCTCATGTTGCACACCGTCATGCGGCCTTCCATCGACAGCGCGCGGATGGCCGAGCCCCGGTACTCGATGACGTTGCCCACGCCGCCGCCGGTGCCGATGCGGCCGATGATGGCGAGGATCACGTCCTTGGCGGTGACGCCCGGCGGCAGCTCGCCTTCGACGGTGACGGCCATCGTGCCGGGGCGCCGCTGGGGCAAGGTCTGGGTGGCCAGCACGTGTTCGACCTCGCTGGTGCCGATGCCGAAGGCCAGCGCCCCGAAGGCCCCGTGGGTGGACGTGTGGCTGTCGCCGCAGACGACCGTCATACCCGGCTGGGTGAGGCCTTGCTCGGGCCCGATGATGTGGACGATGCCCTGCTGGCGGTGGCCCATGGGGAAGAGGCGGATACCGAACTCCCTGCAGTTCTCGGCCAGCACGTCCATCTGCTTCTGGCTGATGGGATCGGCGACCGGGATGGTGAGGTCGGTGGTCGGGACGTTGTGGTCCATGGTCGCCAGGGTGAGGTCGGGGCGGCGGACCCCGCGCTTGGCCAGGCGCAGCCCGTCGAAGGCCTGGGGCGAGGTGACCTCGTGTACGAGGTGGAGGTCGATGAAGAGCACGTCGGGCTCGTCGTCGGCGGCGTGGACGACGTGGCGGTCCCAGACCTTCTGGCTCAGCGTTTGCGCCATGGCTTCTTGCTGTCTCACATTCTGAGACGCTAGTCTCGTCTCGTGGACACCACGCTATCGGGCATCGGCGTGCTCGACAAGGCGGTCTCGATCCTCGACGCCTTGGAGGAGTCGCCGCTGGCCTTGGCCGAGCTGGCCTCGGTGACCGGATTGCCCCGGGCCACGGCCCACCGGTTGGCATCGGCGCTCGAGGTCCACGGGTTCGTTGCCCGCGAGAGCGACGGCCGTTTCCGCCTCGGACGGCGGGTCGCTTCCCGCTCGTTGGCCGACGCCGCCCGCCCCGTGCTCGAAGCCTTGCGGGACACGACCGGCGAGAGCGTGCAGCTCTACGTCCCCCGGGGCGACAAGCGGGTGTGCATCGTGTCGCTGGAGTCGCCCCACTCGCTGCGCACGATCGTGCCCGTGGGGGCGGCGCTGCCGATGGACGTGGGCTCGGCCGCTCGGGTCCTCTCGGGTGGCGTCGCCGGGCGGCGCCGCGGTTGGGCCGAGAGCGTGGAGGAGCGGGAGAAGGGCGTGGCCTCGGTGAGTGCGCCTGTGCATCGCGACGGTGCGGTGGTGGCGGCGGTCTCGGTGTCGGGCCCGGTCGAGCGGACCTCCCGTCAGCCGGGGCGGCGCTACTCGGCGGCGGTGGTGGCCGCGGCCCGGGAGGTCGAGGCCGCGCTCACCCTCTGAAGGGCGGTGAGCAGCGCGGGCACGAACCGCTGCGGGTCGGTGACGCACACGCCGTGGTCGCCGGCGACCTTGATGACCTGGGCGCCCGGGATGGCTTGGGCCAGGCGCATCTGGCGGGCGGGGGAGACGACCGAGTCGTGGATGGTGACGACGACGGCGGTGGGCACGTCGACCCGACCGATCCACTCCGCCGAGGAGAAACGCCCAATCGACCAACCGGCCTGCAGCACGGTGGCCGGGTCGTTGCGTCGGAGCTCGGTCGCGAACCACTGGCCGAGGGGCGTGGCGTCGAGCCGGGCGCCGAGAATGCGGCCGGCCACCTGCCGGCGGACGACGCCGGGCGTGACCCGGGCGACTCCCGAGAGGCCGAGGAGGCTGGTGAACATGGCCCGCTCGGGGAGGCTGCGCCCGAAGTTGCGGCTGGTGGCGCAGAGCACGAGCCCGTCGACCAACTCGGGGTGGCGCTTCCACAGCACCTGGGCGATGGGCCCGCCCATCGAGTAGCCGACGGCGATGAGGTGGCGGATGCCGAGTTCGTGAGCCAGGGCGGCGGCGTCGTCGGCGCAGTCTCCGAGGGAGAACGGGCGCAATGGGCTGCGGATGCCACGCCCATGGCCCCGGTGGTCGATGGCCACCACGTTGAACCGGCGTTGGAGGGGCGCGTAACAACGGAACCAGTTGAGGTCCGCGCTGGCCGTCCACCCGTGGAGCAGCAACACCGTGGGCGCGCCCGGCGGCCCCTCGGCGATGCGGGCGAACGTCCGCCCCCGCCCCGGCAGGTCTACCACCCGACCAGGCGGCAGCGGCGGCTCGAGCGGCACGCCATAGGTCTATCCCGCGGCGGCCCCCATCACTCGCTTTCGGCCACGAACGCGGGCTATGCCGCGCGAAATTGGCCGAAAGCGAGTGATGGTGGTGGGGCCGGTAGCGTGACGGGCTGATGATCCTTCTCGTACGCCATGCGAAGGCCGGGGACCGGGACTCGTGGGACGGGCCCGACGAGGCCAGGCCGCTCGACGGCAAGGGCGAGCGCCAGGCCCGGGGATTGCCGGCGCTGCTGGCGGGCTACGGGATCGACCGCATCGAGTCGAGCCCGGCGGTCAGGTGCCGGGCCACGGTCGAACCACTGGCGCGTGAACGGGGGCTGACGATCGAGACGCCGGACCGGTGGCGCGAAGGCCGCGGTGCGACCGCCGCCGACGAGCTGCTCGCCATCGACGGCGACGTGGCCGTGTGTACCCACGGCGACGTCACCGACGAAGCCCTCGACGCACTCAGGGATGCGGGCTGGCCCATCCCCGAAGACGCCAGGAGCGCCAAGGGGTCGACGTGGGTCCTCGACCCCGCCAGCCAGACCGCGACCTACCTGCCGCCGCCGTCGTCGTAGGCGTTAGCGGCTGACGTCGACGATCTCGACCCGGATGACCGCGCCCGCGGGCGTCTCGTAGGAGACGGTGTCGCCCACCTTGGCCCCACCGAGCAGGGCCACGCCAAGAGGCGACGACGTCGAGATGATCTCCACGCCCTCCCGCCGCTCCTCGATCGAGCCCAGGTAATAGCGCTCGACGTCGTCGTCGCCCTCGTAGCGCAGCCCGACGGTGGCGCCGGGGCGGACCTCGTCGGCCGGGCCCGACTCCTCCACGATGGTGGCGTTCTCCAGCATGGCCGTGAGCTGGCGGATGCGCCCCTCCATGCGGCCCTGGTCGTCCTTGGCCGCGTGGTAGTCGCCGTTCTCGGACAGGTCGCCGAGGTTGCGGGCCGCCTCGATGACCTGCGCGATCTTGGTCCGGCCCACGGTGGTGAGCTCCTGGAGCTCGGCGGACAGCCGCTCGTACGTCTCGCGGCTCAAGTGGGACTGGCTCATGGGTTTCAGGCTATCCTTGCCGGTGATGTCGACCTTCCACGTCGAGGTATCCATTCCCTAGAGCACGCACCTCACCCAGGTGTGTGCTTTCCCGACCGCCCGTAGGGGCGGTTTTTTCGTTCCAAAGAGAGGACCAGTGGCCCACCATCGCATCGCGGTGATACCGGGGGACGGGATCGGCCCCGAGATCGTCGCGGCCGCCACCGAGGTGGTCAGGGCTACGGGCGTCGACGTCGAGACCACGACCTTCGACCTGGGCGCGGCCCGCTACCTGCGCGACGGCTACGTGCTCGACGACGCCGAGGTCGAGGCCATCAGGGGCTACGACGCCATCCTCAAGGGCCCGCTGGGCCCGCCCATCGGCGACACCACCGTGCCCGGCGGCACCATCGAGCGGGGCATCATCCTCCGCCTCAGGTTCGCCCTCGACCTCTACATCAACCTCCGCCCGTTCCATGGCAAGGGCCTCGACTTCGTGGTCGTGCGGGAGAACACCGAAGGCACCTACGCCGGCGAGGGCGGTTTCCTCCGCAAGGGCACGCCCCAGGAGATCGCGACCCAGGGCAGCGTCAACACCCGCATGGGCATCGAGCGCTGCATCCGCTACGCCTTCGAGCTCGCCCAGTCGAGGCCTCGCCGCCACCTCACCATGGTCCACAAGTCGAACGTGCTCACCTTCGCCGGCGACCTGTGGCAACGCACGTTCGCCGAGGTCGCCACCGAGTACCCCGACGTCGACACCGCCTACAACCACGTCGACGCCAGTTGCATCTACCTCGTCGAAGACCCGGGCCGTTACGACGTCGTCGTCACCGACAACCTCTTCGGCGACATCCTCACCGACCTGGCCGGGGCCGTCGTCGGCGGTGTCGGCCTGGCCGGGACGGGCAACCTCAACCCGTCCCGCACCGGGCCCTCGATGTTCGAGCCCGTCCACGGTTCGGCCCACGACAGCCTCGGCACCGATCGGGTCAACCCCACGGCCACGATCCTGTCGGCGGCGATGATGCTCGACTTCCTGGGCGAAACCGAAGCCGCGTCCCGCATCACCAAGGCGGTCACCGACGTCTTGGCCACCGATCCCGTCCCGACGCAGATCGGGTCACTCGTCGCTGAAAGGGTGTAGCAAAATGCCGCTGCAGAAGGTCGACAAGATTTGGATGGACGGGAAGCTCGTCGACTGGGACGACGCCAAGGTCCACATCCTCACCCACTCGCTCCATTACGGCTGCGGTGTGTTCGAAGGCATCAGGGCCTACGCCACCGCCAACGGGCCCGCGGTCTTCCGCCTCACTGACCACATCACCCGGTTGTTCAACAGCGCCAAGATCTTCGCCATCGAGGTGCCGTTCTCGGCCCAGGCGTTGATCGACGCCACCAAGGAGACGGTGCGGGTCAACGGGCTCGACGCCTGTTACATCCGGCCGATCGTCTACCTCGGCTACGGCGAGATGGGCCTCAACCCGCTGCCGTGCCCGGTCAACGTGTCGATCGCGGTGTGGCCGTGGGGTTCGTACCTCGGCGACGAGGGCATCGAGCACGGCGTGCGCATGATGATCAGCTCGTGGCAGCGCCACGACCCCAACGCCATGCCTCCCGCGGCCAAGGGGACGGGCATGTACATCAACTCGTCGATGGCCAAGATCGAAGCCATCCGGGCCGGCTACGACGAGGCCATCCTCCTGTCGCCCCAGGGTTACGTCAGCGAGTGCACGGGCGAGAACATCTTCATCGTCAAGAACGGCCGGCTGATCACGCCGCCGGTGTCGGCCGGCGCGCTCGAGGGCATCACCCAGGACTCGGTGATGACGATCGCCCGCGACCTCGGCATCGAGTGCACGACGGCCAACCTCCTGCGCTCCGACCTGTACACCGCCGACGAGGCCTTCCTCTCGGGGACGGCGGCCGAGGTCGTGCCCATCCGTTCGGTCGACGACCGCATCGTCGGCGAGCCCGGGCCCGTCACCCGCAAGATCCAAGAGGTCTTCTACGCCGCCGTGCGGGGCCAGGTCGATCGCTACAAGGACTGGAACGAATACGCCAATGGCTGATCCTGCGGTACCCGTGGCCGTCGACGTCTACGACACCACCTTGCGCGACGGTTCGCAGCGGGAGGGGCTGTCGCTGACGGTCGACGACAAGCTGCGCATCGCCGAGCAGCTCGACCACCTGGGCGTGCCCTACATCGAAGGCGGGTGGCCGGGCGCCAACCCCAAGGACGACGAGTTCTTCGCCCGGTACCGGGCCGGCGAGCTGTCGCTGTCGACGGCCAAGCTGGTGGCCTTCGGCTCGACGCGGCGGGCGGGTGGCGATGCCGCCGACGACCCGACGCTGCTGAACCTGGCCTCCGCGGGCACCGAGATCGTGTGCCTGGTGGGCAAGGCGTGGGACTACCACGTGACCGAGGCCTTGCGTACCGGTCTCGACGAGGGCGTGGCCATGGTCGCCGACTCGATTGCGTGGCTCGTGGCCCAAGGCAAGCGGGTGTTCTTCGACGCCGAGCACTTCTTCGACGGCTACAAGAACAACCCCGAGTTCTCGCTGCGGGTGCTGCACGCCGCCGAGGCCGCCGGCGCCGAGGTGCTGGTGCTGTGCGACACCAACGGCGGCTGCCTCCCGCACGAGGCGGCACGGATCGTGTCCGAGGTCGTGGCCGCGGTTTCCGCGACCGTCGGCGTCCACTTCCACAACGACGGCGACTGCGCCGTGGCCAACGCGCTGGCCGGCGTCACGGCCGGGGCCCGTCACGTGCAGGGCTGCATCAACGGCTACGGCGAGCGCACCGGCAACGCCAACCTGTGCTCGATCATCCCGAACCTGGCGTTGAAGATGGGCGTCACCACCATTCCTGCCGATCGTCTCGAGCGGCTGACGGCGGTGGCCCACCACGTGGCCGAGCTGGTCAACATCACCCAGGACCCGCAGCAGCCCTACGTGGGGTCGTCGGCCTTCGCCCACAAGGCCGGGCTGCACACGTCGGGGATCTCGCGGGCCCGTGATGCCTACGAGCACCTCGACCCCGAGCTCGTCGGCAACGGCACCAGGTTCGTGGTCAGCGAGCTCGCCGGCCGCTCGACGCTCGAGTTCAAGGCCCGCGAGTTGGGGCTGCAACTCGACGGGGTGGCGTTGTCGACCGTGCTCGACGAGCTCAAGACGTTGGAGCACCGGGGCTACCACTTCGAGGCCGCCGACGGCTCGCTCGAGTTGCTGATGCGGACGGCCACGGGTTGGAAGCAGGACTTCTTCGAGGTCGAGTCCTTCCGCGTCATCACCGACCAGCGGGAGAACGGCACCGTCACCACCGAGGCCACCATCAAGGTCCACGTGGGGCCGCAGCGGCTGGTGGCCACGGCCGAGGGCAACGGGCCGGTCAACGCGCTCGACGGCGCGCTGCGCAAGGCGATCGGGACGGTCTACCCGGCGCTGTCCGGGCTGCACCTCACCGACTACAAGGTGCGGGTGCTCGACACCAACAAGGGCACGGGCGCGGTCACCCGGGTGCTCATCGACTCGACCGACGGCGAGACCTCGTGGTCGACCATCGGGGTGTCGGAGAACATCATCGAGGCGTCGTGGCAGGCTCTGTCCGACTCGATCGTCTACGGGCTCCTCCGTAGCCTCGCCCCGAAGGATGTCGCCACCGATGGCCCAGCCTGACTTCGTCCCCGTCGCCCCCGGTGACCGGGTGCGCACGCCCGAGCGGATGCCGGCGCCGGAACAGTGGAAGGTCGACCGGCCCGGCGAGCTGGCCGGGCTGCGGCCGCCTTCGGGGGCTTCGTTCGGCGTGGCCGGTCCCGACCAGGGGTACGCGCTGAAGCTGGCCCGGCGGTTCGAGGGCCGGCTGGTGTTGGCCGGCGGCGAGCATTCCGAAGACGCCGTGGCCGGTGGCGTCGGGGTGGCGTTGAAGCGGGCGGCCCGGTTCGGGCGCTCGCCGGTGATCTACGACCTGGAGCTGGCGTTCTCGCTGTTCGGGTTCCTGGGCGACGCCGTGCCCGCCGACCTGGTCGAGTTCCGGCGTTCGTA
>JAXDPV010000246.1:0-4366 GCA_034668185.1 Actinomycetota bacterium | reverse complement strand
GGTGAGGTGACGCTCGGCCGGCCGGGGCGCGGGCGCGGGCCGGCGTTGGGGGGCGCGGGCCGGCCGTTCGAGGACGGGCGCGGTCACGGCGTGGCCAGCTTCTCGAGCGAACGCAGGCGGGCGCTCTCGGCCCGAGGGTTGCGGGCGACCTCTTCGGCCGACGGCTTGCGGGCGCCGCGATGCAAGAGCCGCACCTCTCGCACCGCGCCGCACGCGCACGGCAGGCCGGGCGGGCATACGCACCCGCCGGTCTCGGCCATGAGGAAGCGATCCTTGACGATGCGATCCTCGCCCGAGTGATACGAGATCACGACCAGGCGACCTCCGACCGCGAGTCGAGCGATGGCGGCATCGATGGCGATAGGCAGCACGTCGAGCTCGTCGTTGACGGCGATGCGCAGCGCCTGGAACACCCGCTTGGCCGGGTGGCCGCCGGTGCGGCGCGCCGCCGCGGGGATGGCGGCCCGCACGACCTCGGCCAAGCGGCCGGTGGTCTCGATGGGACGGGCGGCGACGACGGCGCGGGCGATGCGGCCGGCGAAGCGGCCCTCGCCGTTGGCCCGGAAGAGATCGGCGAGCTCGTACACCGTCGACCGGTTGACGACGTCGGCGGCGGTGCGTTGGTCGCGCGTGCGATCCATGCGCATGTCGAGGGGTGCGTCGCCGCGGTAGGAGAAGCCGCGCTCGGGCCGGTCGAACTGGGGCGAGCTCACCCCGAGGTCGAAGAGGGCGCCGCTGATGCGGTCGATGCCGGCGTCGTCGAGCACGGCGTCGAGCTCGTCGAACCGGGCGTGGTGCAGTGTCGCCCGGCCGGCGGCGATCTCGTCGCGCAAGGCCTCGGTGGCGGCCTCGAGGGCGTCGGTGTCGCGGTCGAGGCCCACCACCGTTGATTGGGGATGAGCAAGAAGGATCGCCCGAGCGTGCCCCCCTCCGCCGACGGTGGCGTCGACGACTGGACCCGCTGGGACCGGCCCGAGAAGGCCGACGACTTCGCCGACCATGACGGGTTGGTGCTCGAACGCCGGTTCTGCCTGGCTCATCCGCAGCCCCCCGACCCGGGCGGCGCCGTCGGGATTTCTCCCCGAGCGGCTTCGGCGAAAGCGGGCGGAGTGGGGTTCTTCCACCATCGCCCCTGCCGAGGGGCTGCGCATGATCCAGACAGTTCTTGTTGCGGTTGCTACGGCGAGTCGGTGAGTTGCCGTTCCGAGGGCAGCACCTTGTCGTCCCACACGGCCGGGCTCCAGAGCTCGACCCGGTCGATGGCCCCGATCACCAGCACGTCGGTCTCCAGCCGGGCGAACGTCCGCAGGTACCCGGGGATGGGCATCCGACCCGACTTGTCGACCTCGACCTCCGACGACCCACTGGCCCACACCCGGGCCAGGTTGCGGTCGTCCCGCCCCTGCTCCGACTTGGTGCGGTTGGCTTCGAGTTGGGCGTCGAACTCCTCCGGCGTCCAGAGGGCGAGGCATCCCTCCTGGAACTGGCTGAGGAAGCCGCCCCGCTCGAACTCCGCGCGGAACTTGACCGGCAGGATCACCCGACCCTTCGCATCCAGCGAGTGCTCGTACCTCCCGATGAATCGCGCCACTCGCTCGCTGCTTTCTCGCCGGACTGCGCACTGGTCTCCCTCAGGCGCTGTTGGGGCCCCCTCAGGCTCCCCTTCGCGCCACTTGCCGCCACCTTACGCCCCTCCCCGCCACCGGTCAACCACAAGGAGACACCATTTCGCCGTAGTCCTTGCCGTGGCGTCGCCGGCGTGTGTACGGTCGGTGTATGTCACGCACCAACATCGACATCGACGAAGAGGCATGTCGGATCGTCATGGAGCGCTACCGGCTGGCGACCAAGCGGGACGCGGTCAACTACGCCCTCAGGACGCTGGCCGCCGAGGCGCTGACCCTCGACGAGGCCCGGGCCATGCGGGGCTCGGGCTGGGAGGGCGACCTCGACGAGATGCGGGCCGGCCCCGCCTACCTCGGGTGATCCTCCTCGACACCTCGGCCTGGGTCGAGTTCCTCCGGGCCACCGGCAGCCCGGTGTGCGAGCGGGTCGACGGGCTGCTGGCCGGCGACGTCTTCACCTGCCACCCGGTGCGCATGGAGGTGCTGGCCGGCGGCCGGGACGAAACCCACGTCCACAACCTGCGCCGCCTGCTGGGCCGGGCGGTGGTGCTGCCGACGGCCACCACCGACTACGACGACGCCGCCGCTCTCTACCGCACCTGCCGACGGAACGGCGAGACCGTGCGCCGCACCCTCGACTGCCTGATCGCGGCCGTGGCCATCAAGGCCAAGGTGCCCGTCCTCCACCTCGACCGCGACTTCGACACCCTGGCCCGCCACACTCCCCTGCGCCTCGCCGAGGTGTAGTGGGAGGATGGCGGGCATGGCGAGCGAGCGGACGCCGCGTGAGGTGATCGAGGCGTTGCAGGACACGATCAACGCCCACGACCCGTTGGGCGGGCGCGACCTGTTCGACCCGGAGGCCCACCTGGTGGCGGCCACGGGGCGGGTGCTGACGTTGGCCACGTTGGGCCGGATGCTGGTCGACACCTTGGCCGCCTTCCCCGACCTGAAGGTGCGGGTCGAGCGGTGGGTCGAGGCCGGCGACGTCGTCGTCACCGAAGAGTTGATGGAGGGCACGCACCAGGGCCCGTTCGCCGGGATGGCGCCGACGGGGCGGCCGGTCGAACTGCGGTTGTGCCACGTGGCCCGGGTCGTCGGCGGGCACATCGTCGAGCGCCACGCGTACCACGACACCGCCGGCATCCTCCGCCAGCTCGCTTAGCCCCGCACCCTTCCTTCCTGCCACCGCAGCACGCGGCCCCGTTCGAGGACGAACCCCTTGCCTTCGTCGGTGAGCGCGCTCCCGAACAGGGCGACGTCGCGCCACCACGACGGATGGAGGGCGACGTTGATCACCAACGTTCCCGCCTCGCGCCACAAGCTGACCGACGGCTCGGTCGAGGGCGGGGCGACGGTGACCGCGACCCGAAGCGGTTGGCGGGCGGATTCGCCCGACACCACGAGCCACCGTTGCAGTTGCGGTGCGGCCAAGCGCTGGGTCTCCCTGAGGAGGTAGCCCTGGCCCTTCTGGCCGGCGCGCTCGGCCCGCATCAGGAGCGACTGCCGGCGGGCGCCTTCGAGGCCCGCGGGCAACGACACCACCCAGTCGGGCACGCGGCCATGGCTCCGCATCCGCGAGCGCACCGCCTCGGGAGTCGACACGGTGTCGAGGTTGGTGTGTCGCCACGCCCGCAGCACGTCGAGGCACGCGGGTTCGTCGCCGCCGAGGGCTTGCAGCGACCGCTCGCCGGCGAGGTCGTGGTCGAGGACGACGATCGAGCCGCGGTGGTAGCGGACGGTGTGGCCGGCGCCGTTGCACTCGACGGCGACGTCGATGCTCGGTGCGCGCCTCGACCATGACTTGGCCATCAGCCGGACACGACCAGCAGCCACTCGTCGCCGTCGTGGGCCCACGTGACGACCGCGGCGGTCCCGTCCTCGGCGACGGCGAGCACGACGCCGTCGCCGTCGCGCTCGAGCCCTGGCACCCAGACGCGGGTGAGCCAGTCCCTGGTGACGGCGACGCGCCTTCCTTCGACGGCGACGGCTTCGGCCACGACCACCTCGATGTCGACGCCGCTCGGGCCCCGCTCGGCGATGAGGTCGCGCACCCGCCTGGCGATGGCCCGGTCGAGGAAGGCGGCCTGGGTCTCGGTGCCGGCGGTGCGATCGCGAAGCCCCCTCCCCCACGTGTGCAGGACGCTGGCCTCGCGCAACCGCCGCAATCGTTCGGGCAACACGACCGGGCGGGGCGCGCCGCCCGACATCCACCTGGCCACGCTCGACAGCGACCGCACGAGGCCGGCCGCGGGCGCCGGCGGTTCCTCCTCGATGTAGCCGAGCCGCCAGCTCCGCCTGACCTCGAGGCACGCCGGGCGTTCGCCGCCGAGGGCGACGAGGGCCTCGTCGGCGGCGGCGTCGTGGCCTTCGAGGACGAGCGCGCCCCGCCGCCAAGAGATCGTGTGTTGCTCGCCGTCGCAGTCGACGGTGACGTGGACCGGGGGCACCCTTCGCGGCCAGGTCACGCCCCGTCCTCGACCACCACCGGCGACCAGCGGCCGGCACTTCGTTCCTCCCAATGGAGCACGCGCTTCGGTCGGACGGCGACGACGAAGTGCCCGTGTTCGTCGAGGGCGAGGCCGGGCAGGCCGACGGTTCGCCACCAGTCGGGCGCGACCCTGACGCTGACCGAGGCCAACGACGGCGTGATGCGGCCGCTCGCGCTCGGTGCCGTGCCGATCTCGACCGAGCACCGCTCGATCGGTGAGCCGGTGACCTTGCGGACGGCAGCGGCCAGC
>JAXDPV010000245.1:0-60642 GCA_034668185.1 Actinomycetota bacterium | reverse complement strand
AGCGCTGGTACGGCCAGTTCGAGCAGTCGAAGATGCGCGAGGTCCCGCTGGTCGACGAGATGCACGACCTCCTCAGCGCCCGCATCCCCGAGCAACAGGGCGCGGCCATCGTCCACGGCGACTACCGGTTGGACAACACCATGGTCGGCGACGACGGCACCGTAAGGGCGGTGCTCGACTGGGAGCTCTGCACCCTCGGCGACCCGCTCGCCGACCTCGGACTGCTCATGGTCTATTGGAACGATCCCGACGACGCCATGGCCTCGCTCGCCGGCGCCGGCGCCACCGCCCTCCCCGGCTTCCCGCACCGCCACGACCTGCGGGAGATGTACGCCGCGCGCTCGACGAGGGACCTGAGCGGCCTCGACTTCTACGTCGCCTTCGGGTACTGGAAGCTGGCCTGCATCCTCGACGGCGTCTACACCCGCTACGCCAAGGGGGCCATGGGCTCCGACGGCGCCGCGTGGGAAGCGTTCGGCGAGTCGGTGGTGCGGTTGGCCGAAGCATCGCAAGCGGCCGCGGGCCGGTTGGGCTGATGCTGCGAAGGCTCGACCTCCCCGACACGCCGCCCATCGAACCCGTGCTCGTCATGGGCCTGGAGGGTTGGGTCGACGCCGGCCTGTCCGGCGGCACCGCGTTGGCCGCGCTGCTCGGCGCCATGCATACCAACCCAATCGTCACCTTCGACTCCGACGTGCTCATCGACCATCGCTCGCGACGGCCGACGCAACGCATCGTCAACGGCGTGCTCGAGTCGGTGACCACCCCGGAGATCCAGCTCCGCCTGGGCGCCGACGCCCGCGGCAACGACGTCCTCCTCCTCGTCGGCCCCGAGCCCGACTACCAATGGCGGGCCTTCACCGACCAGCTCGTGCAGTTGAGTCGCGAGCTCAACGTGAGGTTGGCGGTTGGACTCGGCGGCTTCCCCGCGCCCATGCCCCACACCCGCCCGACGCGCATCATCGCCACCGCCATCGACCAGACGACGGCCAACGACGTCGGCTTCATCCCCGGCGTGCGCGAGGTGCCGGCCGGCATCCACGCCGCGCTGTTGAAGGGCTTCGAGCGGGCCGGCATCCCCGCCCTCAGCCTGTGGGCGATGGTGCCGCACTACATCTCGGGGATGCCGTACCCCGAGGCCAGCGTCGGCCTCCTCGACCAGCTCGTGCGGCTGAGCGGCCTCGACGTCGACACCGCCGAGTTGCGGGCCGCGGCCTCGGTCACGAGGGACCGCATCGACGGCCTCGTGGCCCAGAACCCCGAGCACGTGGCCATGGTCGACGCCCTCGAGCGCCAGCTCGAGGAGGACCAGGCCAACCCGGGCAACGATCACCCTCCACTTGACGTCGACAATCTGCCCTCGGGCGACGAGATCGCCGCCGAGCTCCAGCGCTTCCTCCGGGAGGAAGGCCAGGGCTAGGGTCGCCTGCATGAAGGTTGACGGAGGCATTGGCGGGTTCGACAACGCGGCCGACTTGGCCAAGCTGCAAGAGGCCCAAGGGCTCGACGGCCTGTGGTCGGCGGAGACGGGGCACGACCCCTTCTTCCCGCTGCTGATCGCCGGCCTGGCCACCGAACGGGTGGAGCTCGGCACCGGCATCGCGGTCGCGTTCGCCCGCAGCCCGATGACGACGGCGATGCAGGCCAACGACGTGCAGCTCGCGTCGAAGGGCCGCTTCATCCTTGGGCTCGGCAGCCAGATCAAGCCCCACATCGAGAAGCGTTTCTCGATGCCGTGGTCGCACCCGGCGCCCCGTATGCGGGAGTTCGTGCTGGCCATGCGGGCGATCTGGGACAACTGGAACAACGGCACCAAGCTCAGCTTCGAAGGCGAGTTCTACCGCCACACGCTGATGACGCCGTTCTTCTCGCCGGGCCCCAACCCGTTCGGGCCGCCCAAGGTGTTCCTCGCCGCCGTCGGCGAGCACATGACCGAGGTCGCGGGCGAGGTGTGCGACGGCCTGCTCGTCCATCCGTTCTCGACCGAGCGCTACTTGAAGGAGGTCACGCTGCCGGCCGTCGAGCGGGGCCTGGCCAAAGCCGGCCGCGACCGTTCGTCGTACGAGACGAGCTACACCGCCTTCGTCGCCACCGGCAACGAGCAGGAGCAGGCCGCGGCCAAGGAGCTGATCAAGGGCCAGGTCTCGTTCTACGGCTCGACCCCGGCCTATCGACCTGTACTCGAGCTTCACGGTTGGGGCGACCTGCAGACCGAGCTCAACGGCTTGTCGAAGCAGGGCAAGTGGGCCGAGATGTCGGCGCTCATCACCGACGACATCGTCGACACCTTCGCCATCGTGTGCGAGATCGACGACGTCGCCGACCGCATGATCGAACGCTTCGGTGGCGCCATTGACCGGACGGGCTTCTACTTCCCGATCTCCAACGACGCCGACGCCCGCGCCGCCGTCGTGAAGCAACTGCAGTCGGCCTAGACCGGGATCAGCTCGGCGCCGAGGTACCTCGTCCGGCACAGCGATCGCTGCAGCTTGCCCGACGAGGTCTTGGGCAGGGTGCCCGCCGAGACGAGCACGACTTCCTCGGGCGGCAGGCCGATCGCTTCCCGCACCCGCACGGACACCGCGGCCCGGATCACGTCGGCCTCTCCGGCGACCTTGGTCTCGGCCACCACGATCACCGCTTCCTTGCCCTTGCGGCCTTCGACCCCGAAGGCGATGACGTTGCCGGCCCGCACGCCCTCGACCTCGGCCACCGCCCGCTCGACGTCCTCGGGGAAGACGTTGCGGCCGCCGACGATGATGACGTCCTTGATGCGGCCGCAGATGACGAGTTCGCCGTCGACGAGGTACGCGAGGTCGCCGGTGCGCAACCAACCGTCGCCGGTGAAGGCGGCGGCGGTGGCTTCGGGGTGCTTGTAGTAGCCGGGGGTGACCGAGGTGCCGGCGATCTGGAGCTCGCCGACTTCGCGCTCGGCCATGACGTCGCCGGTGACCGGGTCGGCGATGCGCATCTCAAGACCCGGGATGGGTTGGCCGAGGCGGGCCAGGCGACGGGAACCGGGCGAGTCGGCGGCGACGGGGGCGGCATAGCGATCGGTCTCGAGCACCCGCTGGTCGACGGTGTCGACGACGAGGCCGCGCCCCGGCGTGGGGAAGCTCCCACCGATGGCGAGCTCGGCCATGCCGAATGCCGGGAAGAGGGCACCGGCATCGAAGCCGTGGCGGGCCGCGGCCTCGCAGAACTGGGCCATGGTGTCGGGGTCGACGGGCTCGGCGCCGTTGAGCGCGACCCGCCACTTCGACAGGTCGAGGCCCTCCATGCGGCGCAAGGCCCGGGCGGCTAGCGCGTAGGAGAAGTTGGGGCCGGCGGTGGCGGTGCCACCGAAGTCGCTCATCCACTGCATCCATCTCGCGGGCGCGGCCATGAAGTCCTGGGGCGCACCGAGCACGAGGTCGGCGCCGCCGGTCATCGACAGCAGCAGCAGGCCGATCAAACCCATGTCGTGGTAGAGCGGCAGCCATGACACCAGCACGTCGGTGTGGGGGTCGTACTTGGCGGCCTGGGCGCACCCTTCGAGGTTGGTGAGCACGACCCGGTGCGGGAGCATCACGCCCTTCGGGTCGGACGTCGACCCGCTGGTGAACTGGAGGATGGCCAGCGACTCGGGGTCGATGTCGACCTCGGCGAAGTCGGCGGCGTCGTGGCCGGACAGCGAGCTCAACAGCGCCGTCGGCGGGTCGTCGGGGTCGGGTTCGAGGAAGGCGGCCAGGTCGTCGTCGGCGATCAACAACGTCGAGTCGGCGCCCTTGATCCGCAGGCGGGTCTGGGAGACGAACTCCTCGATCGAGCCGAGCCGCATGGGCAGCGGGAGGACGACGACGGTGGCGCCGGCGAGCCACACCGCTTGGATGGCGGTGACGAGGGCCCGGCTGGTCGGGCCGAGGAGCGAGACGTGGTCGCCAGGTCCGATGCCCCTCGCTTGGAGGGCGGCGGCGACGGCCTTGGCCTCGTAATGGAGTTGCGACCAGTGCACCGGGTCGGGGTCTCCCCCGCCGGTGACGAACGTGACCTTGCCCTCCCGCATGGCGGCCGCCTCGGCAATGCGTCGGGGCAGGGTGAAGGAGGGCGACTCCGCTCGCGTCATGCGGAGTCCGACCTCGGCGACGACGGCGAAGTTACAGAACGAGGTTCACCAGCTTGGGCGGGCGGGCGATGACTTTTTTCGGGGTGGCTCCGGCCAGTTGTTCTTGCACTTTGGCCGACGCGAGTGCAAGCCGTTCGGCTTCGTCGGCCGAGATCGTGGGCGGAACTTCCAACCGGTCGCGCACCTTGCCGTTCACTTGCACGATCATCGTCGTCGACTCGACCTTGAGCATGGCCGGGTCGGCCACGGGCCACGGTTGGGCGTGGACGTGGGCGCCGTCGTGGCGCTGCTCCCACACCTCGGCCGCGATGTGCGGCGTCATCGGCGCCAGCAGGAGGAGCAACGTGTCGACCGCGAACGGCGTCGCCCCTTCCTTGTAGAGGAGGTTGGTGAACTCCATGAGCGCGGCCACCGCGGTGTTGTACGACCAACGTTCGTAGTCGTCGCTGACGCGGGCGATGAGGCGGTGGGCGGCGCGGTCGATCTCATAGGCGTCCTGCGCCGGCGGCGGTTCGTGGGCCAGGCGCCACACCCGCTTGAGGAAGCGGGCGCACCCTTCGATGACCTCGTCGGTCTGGTCGTTCCAGTCGACGTCGTCGGCGGGCGGTCCGACGAAGAGGTGGAAGAGGCGGAGGGCGTCGGCGCCGGTGGTATCGAGATACTTGCTCGGGGCCACGAGGTTCCCCTTCGATTTCGACATCTTGGTGCCGCCCATGCGGATCATGCCCTGGGTGAAGAGCCGCTTGAAGGGTTCGCGCAGGTGCTTGGGCGCGAGGCCGACGTCGCCCAACGCCTTCATGAAGAAGCGGGCGTACATGAGGTGGAGGATGGCGTGCTCGATGCCGCCGATGTATTGGTCGACCGGCATCCACCTCTCGACGGCGTCGTGGCCGAAGGGCTCGAGCTTGTTGTCGGGGTCGCAGAACCTGAGGAAGTACCAGGACGAGTCGACGAACGTGTCCATGGTGTCGGTCTCCCGCTCGGCAGGGCCGCCGCAGATCGGGCAGGTCGTATTGCGGAAGCCTTCGTGGAACTTGAGCGGGCTCTCGCCGGTGGGGCGGAACTCGACATCGTCGGGTGCGAGGACCGGCAGTTGCGACTCGGGGACCGGCACGGCGCCGTGGGTCGGGCAGTACACGATCGGGATCGGGCAGCCCCAGAAGCGTTGCCTGGACAGGAGCCAGTCACGGAGTCGGTAGTTGACCTTGCGGACGCCGATGGCTTCGGCTTCGAGCCACTCGATGGCCTTGGCCTTCGCTTCCGCGACCTCGAGGCCGTCGAGCCATCGGCTGTTGATGGCCGGGCCGTCGCCGGTGTAGGCCTCGCCGTCGGCGGGCCAGTCCGGCGGCGGTTGGACGGTGCGGACGATCGGGAGGTCGTAGGCCTTGGCGAAGTCCCAGTCCCGTTGGTCCTGGCCTGGGACGGCCATGATCGCCCCGGTCCCGTAGGTCATGAGGACGTAGTCGGCGAGGTAGACGGGGACGGGCTCGTCGGTGAACGGGTTGACGGCGTAGGCGCCGGTGAACACGCCCCGCTTGTCGAGGGCGCCCTCCGACGACATGCGATCGATGTCGCTCGTCAGGCGGGCCTGGGCGATGAAGCGCTCGACCTCTACGTACTGGTCCTTGGTGGTGATCTGCAGGGCGAGCGGGTGCTCGGGGGCGAGGACGGCGTAGGTCATGCCGAAGCTCGTGTCCGGCCTTGTCGTGAACACCTTGATCTTGTGCTCGGGGTCGTCGCTGCCTTGGATGCGCATCTCGAACTCGGCGCCTTCGGAGCGGCCGATCCAGTTGCGTTGCATCGTCTTGACCCGGTCGGGCCAGTCGAGTTGGTCGAGGTCGTCGAGGAGCTCCTGGGCGTAGTCGGTGATCTTGAAGAACCACTGCTCGAGGTCTTTTTTCTGCACGACATCGCCGCTGCGCTCGCAGGTGCCGTTGGCGAGGACCTGCTCGTTGGCCAGGACCGTGTGGCAGCCGGGGCACCAGTTGACGGGGGCGTTGGCCCGGTAGGCGAGGCCGGCTTCCCGGAACTTGAGGAAGATGGTCTGGGTGAAGCGCATGTACTCGGGGTCGTGGCTGTTCACTTGCCGGCGCCAGTCGTAGGCCGCGCCGATGCCCTTCAGGCTCTTGGTCAGCTCTGCAATGCGCTCGTCGGTGAACTTCCTCGGGTGGACGCCGGTCTTGATGGCGGCGTTCTCGGCGGGCAGGCCGAAGCTGTCGAAGCCGATCGGGCTCAGGACGCCGTGGCCGTGCATGGTCTTGTGCCTGACGATGAGGTCACCGAACGTGTAGTTGCGCACGTGGCCCATGTGGGCCGGGCCGCTGGGGTACGGGTACATGCAGAGGACGTAGAACGGCGGCCTCGGGTCGTCGTTGTCGACCTCGTAGGTGCCCTCCTCTTGCCACCGCTGCTGCCACTTCTTCTCGATCGCCTGGGCGTCGTAGGGCTCGGCCATAGTCTGGCCATCCTAGGGAACGGCGGGGCTTGGGCCATGTGGCTCCGGTGCTAGTGTCTCCGCCTCGACGGGCCTGTAGCGCAGCTCGGTAGCGCAGCACCATGGCATGGTGAAGGTCGGGGGTTCAAATCCCCCCAGGTCCACCACAGCGGTCTTACTAGAACCCCCGCCCACCAGGGCGGTGGCTAGCAAGACCGCTGTTTTGCTAGCCACAACACTCTCCCCTGGATCGGTCCATCCCTCCTGCACTAGGCCTTGAGCTTCCACCAACGTGGCGACTGGTGCCGTCAAGCACGCTTCACTCACTCCATCGACATCGACGTACAGCTTCTCGAAGAAGGCTTGGTTCATCTGGCGCCGCTGTTGGTCATCCATCCGCCGGTACAACGCCTCCGGATCAGCCAGCAAACACAGCGTCAGTTCCACGGCATCAGCCGCTTCACCCAAGTCGCTCTCCAGCCGTTGCAGTTCTACCGCCAGCCGCTCCCGCGTTGCCCGCAGCTTCCGCAATCGAGCTTTGGCCTTGTCGGTCACCAGCTCACCATCCGCCACCAGATCGAGCAGGTTTTCTTCTTGACGGTCGAGCGTGGCCAGTTCCTTGGTCAGCTGCCGGCGGAGCAGCTTGCTTGCCTGCTGTTCGTCACCCAGTGCTTCACGCACCTTGTCGCGCACCCGTGCTGCGAAAGCTGGCGTTAGCTGCAAGTCGCCGTAGTAGTCAGCAACGGCTTCCTCCACCGAATCCATGTCGAGGTACGGCATGTCACAGACGTGTTGTTGCCGTCCCCGGCAGAAGAAATAGAAGTACTCCCGCTGCTGTTGCCGGCCCACCGCTCGCTGGATGATTAGCCGACACGTCCGGCCCTGGTCGTGGCAAGCGCCACACCACAGTGAACCTTTCAGGTAGTGGTGGTGGCGTCGTTGCCGCTCGCCGCTGGTTGTCTTGGCCTCGAGCACGGCCTGCACCCGGTCGAAGACTTCCTGCGTGACCAAGGCCTCATGGCGACCCGGTATCTCCTCCCCGTCGTAGTACACAAAGCCGAGGTAGTAACGGTCGTGCAGCATGGCTTGCAGCTTCGAGAGAGACACCGGGCCGGCTGGGTGCTTACCCGGCCTGGTACGCAGCCCCCGCTTGGTCAATTCATCGCGCAGCTGCTCACCCGTGTAGCGGCCGGTGGCGTACAGGTCGAAAGCGACCGTGACCAAAGGTCCACGTTCGGGATCGACTGCCACCGTGCGGATTTCTCGGCCGTCGAATTGTTCGCGCACGTTGAGGTAGCCCAAGGGTGCAAGGCCGAGCGTGCCGCCCCGACGGGCTTTTTCCCCCATCTTGTAGCGAATGTCGGCCCCGTCTTCCGCCGACCTGAACTCGTTGATGGTAGCCAGGATGCCGTGCATCAGTTGGCCGATCGGTGTCTCGTCGATGTGTTCGGTGGCCGAGATGAGGGTCACCTGCAGTTGCCGCAGGCTCATCACCACCAAGGCATCGTCAATGCGGTTGCGGTTCATCCGGGAGAGCTTGTAGACGACTACGAAATCAACGTCCCGCTCGGTCTTGATGCGGGTCAGCATCGCCTGGAAGGCCGGGCGCTTATCCATGCTGGTGGCGGTCCGGCCCGGTTCGACGTACTCGTCGACGATGGTCAGGCCGAGTTGCTCGATCTTGCGCTCGCAGGCCGAACGCTGAGCCGGGATCGACAGGCCTTCGGGGTCGTAGTCGGTCCGTACCTGGCTCGGGGTGCTGACCCGGAGGTAGAGCACGGCTCGGCCCGTCGAAACAGCCTCAGCGGCCGGCGGTCGAGCACGGGCATAGCCACTCCGGCGTTGTGTCGATGGCGAGGTTGCTGCGTTAGGCATCAAAACTCCTTTCGCTATTACGTGATGAGCGCTGAGGCCAGCCGGTGGTAGACGGCCGAGCCACCAGTTCTCGGCGGCGTCCAGTCGGACGATGGATCGCAGCGGCGCCGTGGGGCGGCCAAACCGACCTGGCTCAGGCGGACCTCGATGGCTGGTTCGGAGACGCCGAAATGGCGAGCTAGGCCCGGGACGCTTTGGATGCCGTCGCCCCAGGCCCGCTTCAACCACGGCCGGGGGATTAGCAGGCAGCCGGCGAAGTAATCGCACACCTGCTCGATAAACGGACCACGCTGGGCTTGGGGGATAGCGCGGTAGAGCACATCGAAGAACGGATCGTCGAGGATGTGCTTCAGCTCGTGGGCGGCACTGAACAACTGTCGGGTGGCCGGCTCCTGAGCCCGCAGCAGGATGAGCCAACGACCATGACTCCATTGCGTCGCGCCGGACACCGGCAGCAGTCGCACACGTTCAATCTGAATGCGCGGGAGATCAGCGATGACCTGTTCGGACACTGGCGGCTCCGACAAGCCGACTAGTTTCAAGAGGCGTGCTGCCTGCAGCTCGGCGATGCGCCGAGCCTCGGCATGACCGAGTGGGCGGAGCGGAACGAAATCTCGCAGCGAGCCCAGGACGGTGCGGCTCATGCGACGCTCCGCGACGTCAGGTCGTCGTAGCCAAGGCTCTGGTCGTTCCAGGGGCCGTCCGGTTCATCTTCCGGTGAGCCGCTTTGGACCGGTTCCGCCGCCCCTGGTTTGGTCTTCTTGGGGAATACCGGCGCACCGTCCGGGATGCCATATTGGTTGCGTAGGAAGCTGAAGTAGCTCTCCAACTGTGTAATCGCTTCAGGCGGCAGGTGGTATTTGCTTCTTAGATATGGCCGGAAGGTCGGCAAGCGCTCGGCTGCCGTATAACCCGCCAGGCCGTAGACGTCTTCAAGCGGTACACCGAGGGAGTCGGCGATGCGGGCCAAGTAGCGAGGATCGGGATGCTTGAAGATACCTAGCTCCAGCTTGCTCCAGTAGGTGCGATCGATATCCGAGGCCGCTTCGGCATCGCCGAGCGTCCACCCCTTAGCCGTGCGGCGACCCCGGATGAAATCACCGAGTGGGCCGCCTGTACGGCTCTGTTGCTGCTTATGCTTCATTACATTGCCCTCAGTTACTGGTTTCATTTTCTCACGCATATCGCGAGTCGGCAATGGTGTCATTGAGTGCTTTTCACAACACTCTGTCTCCGACTTATGACGAACGTCTATCGCTGCCGACGATCTTGTGTAAGGGCTCATGGCGCTGCCCAAACACCAGCCGCGGCGCACAGGGCCACTAGTTCCGTGAAGCTCATGGTCTCGGGCACCATGGCCTGCCCGAGTCCTATTTGATCGATGATCGCCCACGTCCCGCTTTCTGGCGTGCGACCCAACAGCTCCTGAAGTTGCTGCCGCAGCTTGTCGGGCGGTGACTGGAGCTTCAGCCAGACGCCATGCAGCCGCTGTTCCTCGTCCAGCGCTTGAGCATCAACGGCGAAGATCGCCGGTCCGTCACGGGGTGCAGCGTCCCAGGCATCCCAGCCCGGGCTCGTGACCTCGCTCTCGTGTTTCTCGTAGTTGTCTCGTTCCATGTTGATCCTCCTTCCGTTAGTCATCGCCGAAGGCCGTCAGGCCGCCGACTGTCGTTGTTGTTGATCTGCTCGAGCCGCGGTGATCCGCTGCCCGGCCAGCTTGGCGAACGCCGGGTTGAGTTCCACGCCCAGCCAGTCCCGTCCCAGCCGCTCGGCGACCACGGCGACGGTGCCGGCACCCATGAACGGGTCGAGCACCAGCCCCGGTCGCCAGCCGGCTCGGCAGGCGCAGCCCGAGCGGAGCTCGCCAAGGCGGTCGCGGCGGGGTTCCCGCTGCCAGGGATGGCCGCACCGGTCGCATACCTGCGCTGGGCAGGTCGCCTTGATCGGATCGCTGACGAGCGTCTCCGGGAAGACGGCAAAGTGTTTGCCGTCGAAGCGGGCTGGACTCAGTTGCCAGACGTCCCCCGGGTTCTTGCCGAGCTCGTGGCCGCTGCGGCCGCTGATCCTTAGGCGCAGCAGTCCGTCGTTCTTCCCCGCCAGCGGCCCAGCCCAGGCCGGCTTTGTACTTGCGTGCTTGGTGCGCGTCGGCCGCCCCGCCGGTCTTCGGGGGCTGCGGTGCGGGCGGCGGATGGCGTCGAGGTCGAAGTAGTAGTGACGGGAACGCACCAGCAGGAACAGCGGTTCCCACGTGCAGTTCAAGCGGTCGCTGACACTGGAGGGCATGCACGTCGTCTTGGCCCACACCACCTTGTTGCGGACGACCCAGCCGCGGGCGTTGAGTGCCAACAACAGCCGCTCGGGGGCCAGCAACAGGCTCTTCGGCGAGGCGCCGTAGCGGCCGTGCCGCGAGTAGCTGTCCCCAAGGTTGAGCCACAGCGACCCGCCGGGTTTCAGCACACGGCCCACCTCGTCGGTCACCTCCACCAGCCGCTCGACGTACGCCGTAACGGTCGGTTCGGTACCGAGTTCCTGCGGCCCGCCGCCGTAGCGGCGCAGCAGGTGGTACGGCGGGCTGGTGACCACACAATCAACGCACGCGTCCGGCAATCGACGGAGTTGGGCCACGGCATCTCCGACGAGGATGGTGTTGCGAGGGAGACCGTCAGAGTCCTTCGGTGGTCCGCTGTTGTGGTCGCGGCGTCGCGGTCGTGGGCTAGTCATGCTGCCGCCAGCCCACAAGGCGAGGCTGTTGAGGGACATACAACCACCTTCATGCTTCCCCCAGTTCTCGCGCGAGGCCTTGGGTGACGGCATTGGCGAAATGGGCCACGTCGCAGACCTGGAACAACTGCCAACTGCTGGTGTCGAGCCGTGCCAACGCATCGACAATCACGGCCACTCGTTCAGCATCTGGCGCGATCCACAACACCTTTGGGAAGACGCCGTGCTGGCGCTGCTCGACGCCGCTCTGCCAGTACTCGACATAGGCCTGGGCTTTGTGGGTGAGGCGCGCCGGATGCTCGGTCGCCCGATCGACCTCGATGAACTGGCGTAGCTCCCAGTCGCCGCGGGCGCTGATGGCGAAGGCGTCGGGCTTCAACAGCAGTGGGCGTCCGGCCGATGCCGGGCAGGTCCGCCAGCAGGCCGGCTCGGCTTGGAAGTCCAGCAGCTCAAGGCGGTGGTCTTGTGCTAGTTCGGTCAGCACGATGAAGCACTCGGCCACGGCGACGGCGTGCGCCAGGTAGGCATGGCCCGGTGTCCACGGGCGGCGGAAGCGGCGCAGGCTGTTCTCATCGACTAGGCGTTGGCCGACGACATCGAGACGGTAGGTGTAACTGTCGCTACCGGAACCCGCGCCGCCCACCCGCCTCTGTAGTCGGGCGATGACTCGCTGCCGGGTGAGGACGGCCAAGCGGCGCCGGGCCAAGCGTCGGCCGGTGTCGCTATCGGGCCAGTAGAGGCGACGCAACTGTCCTCCGGTGGCGACAGTGATCGTGGCCAGAACCTTGACCACGCCGAGGTCGACGTCATTGAGCGACTGGCCGATTCGGCGGGCCTGAACTCCGCTGACCCGAGTGGTAGCGGTGCTGGTTATCCCTAGACCGTCGTTGGCGTTCGGGAGTGCGACGCCTGGCGCCAGCAGGTATTGCGGCGCGGGCCACTCGGACCGACCGGACAGGCGAGCGGACATCACGATCTCCTCCGGGCGCGGCCGATGGCGCCGCCGCGATCATCGCCAAGTCGTGCCCGCAGGGCAGTCTCGATGTCGGCCCGGTCGGCCCCGAAGCGGGCCCGTGACTGCTGCTGGATGACCGAGGCCGACCGCAGCGGCTCGGACAGCGGCAGGGTGCGGACCGTGGCCGCCGGGTGGGTCCGGCCGGCAGCGAACGCTGCTACTACCGCCTCGTAGGCATCCAGGCCCATCATGTCCTCGGCGGTGAGCCCGCTGCCGAACTCGCGGGCGAACAGCGTGGCGTCGTCACGGTCGCAGCCAAAGGCGATCTTGCTGCGGCAGTTGGCAAAGGTGGCGTGCCGAAGCTCGCTCCCCAACTGGTAGGTCGCCTGGGCAGCGAGGACTGTGCCGACGCCGAAGCCACGAGCCATGGCCAGCATGTCCTCGATGGCGTTGACCGGCAGCCGCAGAACCGATTGCAGCTCGTCGATAACCACGAGAGCCGGTATCCGCTGTGTCGGCGGCAAGGCGGCTCGAGCACTGATGGCCTGCCACAGCTGAGCCGTCACCAGCGCGCCGAGCAGACTAGCGGTTTCTTCGCCGAGCAAGCCGGCCGGCAGCCGGACTAGCAAAATGCCGCCGCGCCGAAGCAGCTCGGCAAAGTCGATCGCCGGCTCCGATTGGCCGAGGGTGTGGCGCACCGCCGTCCGAGTGGTGAAGGCCCGCAGCTTGTTCAGTGGCGCCGCCGTAATGTTGGCGACTTCGGCCGACGACAGGCTGTTGAACCAGGCCCAAAACGGCGTCACGCCGACGGGGTCGTCGATCTGGGCCAGCAGCTGGCGCCGGAAGCCGGCGTCCGCCGACAACAGCGCCGGCGCCTCGCACAACGTCAGACCGGGCACCTGGGTCAGGGTCAGTAGTGCATGACGGATCAAGTCGGCGCTTCGCGGCCCCCAGGCGCTACGCCAGACAGCCGCCATGATCGATACCACCCGGTCCACCACCAACTCGCGGTTGTCGGGCGTCGAGCGCAACGGATCGAAGCCCGCTGGTCGCAGGTCAGTCGGATCAAAGACGATGACGTCATCCAACCGCTGCTCCGGCAGGCGCTCCATGATCGAGTCGCACAACTGACCGTCCTTTGGGTCGATGACCACCAGCGCCTGGCCTGGCTCGTCGGCGGCGGCTAGCGCCAGGTTGGCCAGCAGCACCGACTTGCCACTGCCGGTCGGCCCGACTGCCAGCACGTGGTGGGTCCGGGCTCGGGAATCGAGTGCAACAGGACGTTGGGTACCGGGATAGGTGCCGATACCGACGATCGCGCCACGGTCGGGAACGGTCTGCGTCACCGGCAACAGCCGGCAACCGGTCAGGTCGAGGCCCGGCAAGGTATCGAGCTCCAGTGGCCAGCCAATCAGGCCAGCCGCTTCGTGGACGTTCAGCGTGCCGCCGGGCCAGCTAACCAAGGGCACCCGACGGCGGCCGATTGACCACCCGACCCAGCGCCGCAACAGCCACCGCCGCTTCAGCAACACTCCCGGTGCCCGCGCGCCATGCCAGGCCGCCTCGATCTGGCGCAGCAGCTGCTGTCGGCGAGCCTTGTCCGGGCTGATGACACCGATCCGGCCCACGCCCAGCAGCAGCGCCCCGACTTGCTTGCGGCGCAGGGCACTAGCGGCCTCGCTGTCGGCGACGACACCGGCGGCGATGGCCGGCCAGTCAGCCGCCGCCGGTTGTTGGGCGATACGGACTGGTGGTACAGGTGGTGCCGGCGCTAAAAGATACTGGACGACAACGGCTTCCCGACCATGCAGCGGCTGCAGGCTCGACAGCAACCGGGCCGACAGGGCCGATGCATCGACCGTCAGCGGCCGCTGGCTCGTCGACAAGCGGTACTCGGCACCAGCGGCGGCGCTAGTTGTCGGCAGCTCCAGACGTTCGTACCGGACGCTGGGCAGATGAGCACCGAGCAGAGAGGTCAACAGCTGTTCCCAGGCTTGCGGCACCAGCAGCCAATGGCTGATGCCGTTGCGGTCGGCTCGCACTTCACTAAGCAGGACCGGCAGACCCCACAATGTGCGGTGCCACCACGGCGGCAACGTGCCGCTCCAGCCGGCCAGCACGGCCTCCAAAGCTTCGACCGGCGTTTGCGGTGGGAAGCGCAACTTGAAGGCCACGAGCGATCGGCGCCGCCGCCCCGCCTCGGCGGCGTGGTTGAAGATGACCGACATGCAAAAGGCGGTGATCGCCAGCAGGAGCCAGGCAAGGCTCATTGCTGTGCCTCCGGAGACCGCTCATTCTCGGTGCCGTTTGGCGAAAGCTGAGCCTTCGCCGAAGCTGTCCGCCGTTCGTCGGGCGACAGTTGCTCGACCAAGCGCAGCAGCGCGAAGGCCAGCTTGTCCAAGTCGACCTGCTGGCGGCGTTGGCCACGGACTCTGATGCGTCGTTGCGTCACTGGTTGCGTTCCTCCCTTCCTCGGTTTGGATTGGTGTTGATGGGCGCGTCGAAGAAGGGCTCTGCGTGGATGCCTTCCGCCGGCTGTGCTCCTACTTCCCGCTATACGAAGCCGGACCGCGCGTCGTCAACGTCTTATTGACAACACCCGGCGGCTACCCCCGACGGCGGCCGACGTACGGACCGACCAACCACGTCAGTACGTTGGCGCCAATGAACAAGGCGGTCAGCCCCGGCAGCAACGGCCGCAGCAGTCGCCAGGCCTGGTCGAGCAGCCAGGCGCAGACGGCGAGTGCGGCGCACCGCTGCAGCAGCCGACCGGCCAGCCCGCCGGGCTTCACGAACCGGGGCTGCGCCGTCGCTCGACCTCTTCGGCCATGGCTACGAACGCTTGGCGGGTGAGGTTATGGAGCGAGCGTTCGGCTGCGGCGGCCTGCAGCCTGACTTCTAACAGCCGGCGTTGCCAGTGATCGCCGCCGAGACGAAAGCCGAGCAAGAAGACGACCGCCACCAGTGCGGCCAGTGACAGCAGGAACAGGATGAGCAGCGTCATCGGGATCGGCTCTCGCGGCAGAAGCTGTCGATGGTGTCGGCAATGATCTCGCCCTTACCGAGCCGAGCCATGTCGGTGAAGAAGCGCAGTTCGTCGGCCATGAAGGGATCACCTTGGGCGAGGGTGTCGCTCCACCGGCGCAGCAGGGCTTGGCCACTCATGGCTTCTCGGGTCAGGGAGTCAACCTCGTGGAGCTTGACGGTCTGGACCAGGCCTTCGGCTTGGACGCTGGCGACGCGGACGACGGTGCGGTGCTCGACGGCCGCCAAGGATCGGTTGGTGGCTCGGGCACGGCTGCGCTCGATGAGGCTGGCTGCCAGGGACGGCGGTGGGATGGGCGGAAGCGGTCAAGGTTGTTGGGCATGGCGGGCTCCGGTCTCATTGAAACGGCTTGGACTCGAGGCGAAGCGTGCATGGTCAGCGTGGTGCTGAGATAGGCCAGCTGCACCCCAAAAGAGGGACACCGCAATGGACACCGACCGGGCGCTCAGCGAACTGAAGAAGCTCCGGGAGGGACGCGGCCTGAACCCTGACCGGCTGGCAGATTCCCCGGCCGTGCTGTCGGCCTTGGCCACCAGCGATCCCGGCGAGGCCTACCAAGCCTTGTGCTTGCTGCTCAACCGTATGGGAGACGGCGACCGGATACGGGCGCTCAAGGTGGACTTCGGCTTGGAGCTCCCGGAACTGCTGCAGCGAGCGCCGACCAGTCGCGAGCGGGACTGGCTGGGCGAGCGACGGGCTGGCTTGGCCACGGTGATCGGCCGGGATGTCAAGACACTGGCTCGTTGGTCAGATCGGACACTCGGTGAACTGCGAAGCCAACTCCTGACCGATCAGTTTGATGGCCAATTGGTGATCACTGCCGGCGTCAAGAACAAGCGAGTCGCTGGCGTCGAGGTGATGCGCTACGAAAAAGAGGACGAGCACCTCAGTAGCGGTCAGAACATCGGCTATACCAATCCGGAGGCTGGGCCGTCCTTGCCACTGGTGCTGTACGGCTTCCCCAGGGACTGGCGGCCGAAGAGCATCCGCTTCGTGATGGCCTTCATGGACGAGGAGTTGCCAACCCATGTTTGGGCCTTAGTAGCCGACAGCGTGTTGGACGTCGGCTTCGGACACGAGCGAACGGAACTTGACATCACCGACGGCATAGCCAGGTGTCGGATCGAAAACCCGCGGCGGGATCAGCTGTACGGAGTGTGGTGGGAGTGGTGAGAGCGCGGGTCGAGTCCCGACGAACTCGAATGAGGGGCTCGTCCACTCGGACTGGGTCGTCTCAGAACGCCGCCTGGCTCGGCTCGAGGGCTGATGGCACGGCAACGTCCGGAACCGCGGCGCTGTCTTGCTCTTCATTGCTAGGCCGCACGACTGCAATGAAGCGTTCCAGCGGCTCCATTATCACGGCACGAACATGCTCGATGTGCGGCCACGCAAGGCGCCGGTCCTCAGGAGGTGGGTACTTGACGAGCCATGTAGAGAGGACTTCCCACACCAAGGTCTTCGCGTGTTCGTCAACATTGTCGGTCAGGCAGCGGAACGACCTGGCGCAGGCAGCTGTGTAGCTGGAAAGGACGGCCCAGAGGCCATCCGGATCTGTGTTGAGCAGATAACTAGCTAGGAGCCCTCTGTTCCAGCGGAGCACTTCGCGAGTCCATGGAGCTTGACGAAACGCCTCAACAACACCCTCAACACCCGCTTCGAAGGTCTGCTTGAACCCGACACTCGAGTGCATCGACCGCCGCTTCTTGCTAATGCTCTGGATGATCGCGGCCAGCGTGCAGACTTCAAGGTATTCCGTAAGGGCATCCAGCCCACGAGGGAACAATCGGTACCCTGTTTGACGGGACAGACCAGCGGCCTCGCAGACATCGGAGAAACGCACGCCGTCCAGGCCTCGTTCGCTGAAGAGTTCGATAGCGGCGCTGCTCAGTCGCTCGTAGTGGGGACTGTCACACGACTGAACGCCTTGCGCGCTCCGTAGCACAACCCGTGGTTGCGACTCGATCAGGAACCGGAATGGCTCAGCTGGTTGCGGCAGTCGGGGCACGGGAACCTACCCGATCAGTAGTTGACCTGGCTCATCAACAATCTTCTCTCTTGAATAGAGGACTGTCCAGAGGTCCTCTGTCACTATCGGGGAGGATACCGGGGAAACTGCACCCACATTCGGCCCGAACACCATAGCCAGCGCCAAGAAGCCGCCGAAGCACCTGCGCTGGGTAGTTCCACCGTCAGGAACAGCTATCCCGTCTGACCGTGACCAGTGACGCAGTCACTGTTCTGGACCGCGGAAGCAGAGTTGGGTAAGAATTGCGGCATTCACCCGCTCACGCTCACGTGGGGTACACCTACATCCACTACTACTTGATTCTTCAACAGCACGGATACCCCTCCTCTCCTTCGCCTCGGTCCAATGGCGCGCCGGCGCGTCCCTCCAGGGAGATCGCCTCATGTTGAAGCTCAACCTCGACGACGGGACGTGGGTGCTTATCCAGCCCGTCGCAACCAGTATCGCTGGACCGGTCCCACTCTCACGCGGGGACCGTGTTAGGGAGGGCTTGGACCATCAGCTTCGTCGATCGATTAGTGCCATCGGCAAAACGACGCAGCTGTTGCGGGATGGCTTGGCCAAGGACCTCACGGGGTCCTACGAAGTAGAGCTGCAGTTCAGCGTCGGCTTGAGTAGCGAGGCTGATCTGGTTCTCTTTACGGGGACCGTCGACGCGAGCGCAACCGTGACCGTGAAGTGGAAGGCGTAAATGACCGCGAACGATCAGAACGAGCCCTGGACAAACACAACAGTTTGCATCTACGGAAGGGACGGTGACGCCGTTGGTCATGGTGTCCTCGCGGTTCTTGAGGACACGATCGTTACGCCGGCGCACGTCGTTGAGGATGCGGTTAACGCGGAGCGTCGTGGCCATTGGCCAAGCATCAAGGGCAAGACGCTAACGGTTGGCTTCCCATTCATCGACCGGGATTGGCGGGGAACCGCCGTCGTGGGACGAGTACTGCACGCGAAGGATGCCGACATCGCCAATCTCCGCGTCACCGACATCCCCACCGAGGCCGAGCCCGCCACAATCGCACCTGATTTTGTCCTCACGCGAGGAATGAAGCTCCGTGGCATCGCTCATCGACCCAACGACGGAGACACGATCTTCGAGTGCCGAGTCCAGGGCAATCACGACCACTGCGCCGAGGTGCAAGTTCTTCTATCTGAAGGTCAAGACTTTCTCTTCGAGCACGGCGATAGTGGCGACACCCTCTGGACGGACGACGATGAGAACATCCTTGGCGGGATCCTCTTGCGCGGCAGGCCCGGCACCAAGACGGGTTACATCGCGCCAATTGGCCATGTGGCCCGGATCTTCACTTTCGGCGACCGCCGACAGGGCACTCCAGATTGGCAATGGGATTTCTTCCGCGGTGCAGTCCTTAAAATGTTCAGCGACGACCTGAAGGCTGCGGACCCCGACGGGCTGTCACATGATGCGGGCGAGAACGCCCACAACGCCTTGTCATACGTAGCTGATTTGCTGTCCGATGCCAAGCCGGCGAATGTCACCTGGATTCGCGAGTCGCCGTTCACCTTCTTCCAGAACCTCGTGAACGCCTTCGACGCTTGGAGGAGTGCGCAAACACCAGCTAGTCGGTGGCTTAGCCTCGTCGAGTTCGACGCGCTCCGCGAGGAGTTCGCTGAGCTTGTCCATGAGGCAAGTTCAGTCGGACGGCAAACCGAACTCGCCGCGTTTACCGAGGCAGCGTTCGCCGCCTTCCGGACGCTCTGCGCCAGACACGCTCCAGAGTTCCCCAACCTCGCCAAGGCAATTCTGCGACGAGACAAGGCCGTCCGGCGCCTCGGCTTCGACATATAACCCCTCCTCGCCCGCCGCGAACGTGAGTACGTCGAGTTCACTCATCGCCATGTCAAGTTCACCGGGCTCGTCGAGCAAGTGGTTCATCGCCAGCCAAGCCCGTGAGCTCACCCATTCATCACGGTCGCGGAAGTGGCCCACAAGGATCCCTGTGGGGAGAAGGCCATGAGCGCGTGCGTAGTCCTCACAGAACGCGGCAGACATGTACCGCGATGCTTGGTGTTCGCGGGTCGCAAGGAAGGTAAGCAACCAGAACCCAAGAGTACGTCGCCTCACGACCAGGTTACGCAGCTCCCCTTCAAGCTCACCGGCAATCTCGAGTTCTTCGGAGATCAGCGCACTTTCGAGGTGTCCAACGAGACCGATCAACGTATCTGTATCGTCCGCCCAGTGCCCCTCAACCTCACCGGCGGCACCGCTGGTTCGTGAATCGTCGGCAACGAGACTGACCGGACGCCCTACTACAGCTTCAGCATCGTGGTAGTCGGCGCCGCCAGCTAGAGCGAAGCTCATGTCGGCATCGAAACGAAGCCGCCTGGCATCGCCTGATAATGGAGGCTCACCTTCCAAGGTGAAGCCTCGTGGCTCGCGGCCTGCACCCTTGGCCTTCGACGTGACTGGAGGCCCACTGGAGTCGCCGCCCCAAAAATCGGGACGAAATTTTCATGACTTTCCAAGTATATCATGCAAACTGCGGTCCATCATGGAAGCTCACATCACTGTAATTACACCCTTGTGGGGACGCGGCGGTGGACCCTCAGAACGCGGCTTCGAATTGGTGACTGCGAGCAAGGCCCGTTGGCCTCGGCGAGTCGGATGGGGGCCACGTTGCGTAAAGGAGTGGTAGTCCGTACAAACGTGAGCGGGCAGACAGTTGTGGCCATCATGGCAATCGCCGAGTCGCTGGTCGTTTCCTTGGTCGCGATCCGGTGGCGGCAGAAGCACGAAACGGATCGGTGGCTCCGAGAACAACGAACAGCCGCGGCCATGAAACACAACCCAAGCCAAGCCCCGAATGACCACTGCCGCCGTACCCCATCGTTACCAGTTGTTGGCGAGGATAAATGTCCTGGAAGATTCAGCAACCCACCCGAAAATGACCATTCACGGTCGCGGTCGCGCCAGCCGGAATCTGAAAGCTGCGGCTCGCTGGCTGACCCATTCGACAGGCTGCGACGGTGGCTATCCCACCGCCACCTTGCTGACCACCAGCTCAGCCGCGTCCGGCTGGTTGATGTCTTTGACCTCGCCCCAGACCACCAAGTCGCCATCCGCTGTGATGCGACTCGGCACGTGTGAGTAGCCCTTCGGCCCAACAGTCGTTACCGGCCGCCCCGATGTAAACGAGCCGACTTGGACGTCGCCACTGCCGTTCCACCAAGCGGCGAAAGCCTCGCTGCCGACCGGATTCGGTGCTTCCGAAACGGCATCGCTCAGCAACTGCGGCGGACCACCGGCCAGGGGCACGACGTAGACCGCTCCCGTGCCGGCCTTGGCCTCGGCATAGACGGCCACCCTGCCGCCGTGTTTGCCGCCTTCAGTCACGGCGCCGGTTGTGGTCAGCTGCTTGGGCGACGAACCGGATACGAGCTCGGCGACGAACAGGTTTCGGCCGCCCTGTTCGCTCGCCGGCAGGGAGTAAGTGACGCTCGAGCTAGTGAGACCGATGTCGAAGATGTCGCCGTCAGCGGCCACAGTCCGGCGCTGGTTGGTCTCGAGATTCAAGACCATCAAGTCGTAGTGGTTAGGTCGACCAGTCGGACGCAACCACGCCACCCACGGCAGGTGGAGCTCCACCGTCGGTACGAAGGCCTGCTCGGCCACGGATCGGTCTTGGTCGACGACCTGGCTCTTACCGGTGCTTAGATTCAACACCATGATGCGCCACGGCGAATGCCCGGTGCTGTTGTCGGCGTTGAGGTCTGCCGCTTGGTCGGTATAAGCCACGGTTGTGTCGCTGATGCGCGACCAGTCGGTGACACCGCCCCTTGTCCCCGGCCGAGCGGCGATCTGTTGTTGCTTGGTTGTGAGGTCGTAGACCACCACTTCGTCGTGCCGACCGCCCGGCTGGCTGGCGGTCGTCCAAGTGAGGCGTTGTCCCGAGATATCGACCCAGGATGCATCGGCTGCCGGAATGCGGGCGATCTCCCGCACGATCGGCGCCTGGCCGTGGGCCGTGGTTGACGAGCCACCGCCCACCTCTGTCTTCGTCGAACTACCAGGCGAACAGGCCGGCACCGCGAGCGCCAGGCACGACACCGCCGTCAGCAGGAAGCAACGGCGCTTCTGGCGGTGTCGTGCCTGGACCATGCTCACCAGATGATGAGCGACTTGTTGGCCGCGACGGCTTGGTAAGCCTCAGTCAACGCCACGTCATGACGCCCCAGCACTCCTTGGTTGCCGCCATCGAGCAGAATCACATGACCACCGGAGCGGAAGTTGTAGCCCGAGGCCACCAAGTAGTGCTTGTTGTAGTCGTTCGCCGTCCGATGCCAGTAACTAAGGTGGCTCTGGTTGACGTTCAGGACGGTGCCGTGGGCTAGCTCACGATCACCGTTGACGTCGTAGACCACACGCGTCATCAGCTTGTCGGGACCGCCAATCGTTTCGCCAAGATACTGGATGGTGCTCTTGCGATTCATGACCTTGACCATCGTGTCCCAATAGGTGCCGTTGCTTGAGTTAGTTCCCATCTCGTTGGCGAGGTTCATCTCACCGAAGTCGGAGTGCGTGTAGTACTGCAGGACTTCCCGAGCGCTCGAAGGTGCACAGGTGTACTCGCGGGATTGCAAGTAGAGCGGGTGGTTGGCCAACTCGTTGTCTGGATGTTCGGCAATTCTCGGCGTCGGCTTCACCGGCCCCGGCGAGCCGTAGCACGTAGAGCTTCTAGTGCTGCTCGTGCCGAAGTGCTCCATCGGGTCGAGATAGCAGTGATCGGGCGCGCTGACAACTGCCGACTCCGTGGTTGGATCAAGGTACTTGGCGAGGCCGTAGTCGACGTCGGTCTCGTACTGCGTGGCCACTACCAACTTCTTGGCCACCTCGACGTAGTAGGCCGGATCGGTTGACGGCAGTCCACCAGACGAACCGGCGTCACCGGTGTTGTTGTCACCATCGGGCGCTGCCAGTCCAGTCACCCTGAATGCAACGGCTTGAACCTGGGCGACCGCCTGCATCACGGTCGGCAGCGTGCTGTTCGCAAGCGCCACGACCTGTGCCGCCGCCGAGTTCGGGTCAGGCACTTGGCTGGCGATGAACGCCACTGTGCCTTGCAACGTCGTGAGGGCACTGTTGACGGTTTGCAGCGCCGTATAGGTTGCCTGGTCGACGGTCGGCTGCAGGCTGGCCGCCGCCGCTTGGACCGTGCCAACGATGCTGTTGACCAGTCCGAAGACCGGCTGCGCTGCTGCCAGCGGATTGTTGGCGATTGACTGGACCTGTCCGACGACCGGGTTGACGATGCCGGTGGCTTGGGCGACGGCGCCATTGACTGTACCGGTGGCCTGAGCCACGACCGGGTTGACGATCGCACCGGCTTGGGCGACGGCCCCCTGCGCGGTTGGCATGAGCAGGTTGACCACGTTGTTCGCAATGGTGACAAAGATGTCGACAATCGCCAGCGCCAACGTCGTCACGGTGGCGGCAAGTTGGGCCGGGTAGTCCGGTCGGGTGGCCTGGTCAAGCAAGCCATAGACGATGCTGGTCCCGGTCTGGACTACGAGCGCTATGACGTTCGACAGCAACTGTTCGCACGACGGCCAGCCGACGATGACGGCGCTCGGCCCGCAGGTGTGCGCGTAGGCGAACCCGGCGAGGTATTGGGCCTCCGCGACAAACGAGTTGATCAGTACCTGACAGTCTTGAAGGCACTGCTGGGCCGTTGCTTGTGCGGACGCCACGGCGGCGTCGATGGTCGGCTGGCTCCAGTTCCTCCAGTAGTCGACCTGGCCGGTGACAGTGTCGATGCAAGCCTGGGCGGTCGGGTCGGCAATATCGCACGCAGCGAAGGCCGGCTCGGGCTTTGGCTGAGCGACGATCAAGCCCGCGGCTAGGAGCACCCCGAGCAGCAAAGGCACCGTGCGACGGCGCCAGATGGACATGGTCATGTGTTGTTGTTCCTCCCGCTATTTGGGACGGCCCCACGGACAGGAACAGACCAGCCGAAACTGCTGCTTAGACCCCGCCAGAGAGGTATTTCGTCCTACTGGATGTGTATTCCTGCTTGTTGCGTGGTGGGCTGGTCGCCGACCGCCGAGACTCCGGGCTCGCGACGCAGGGACGGCGGCTCGGCCGGGTCGGGCGCTGGGGAACCCGGCCCGACCGACTCCGCGTCCTGGGGGACCGTGGCGATCAACCGACCTACGGAATCACCAGGCTCGACGATCTGTCGACGGCGCCGCGATTAATTAGTTGTGCGCAGGTGCCTTCGGCGACGACGCCACCATCGACCCCCGGAAACACGACATCATCGACCTCGCCGCCGAGGTCGCTCATGCCGGTATCCGGCGCCTGCTCCCACGGTAGGGTTCGGCCATCTCGGCCAGCGCTCGGCCCGCTGTCGTTGGTCAGCAGGCAGAAGTCGGCGGGTGGTTGACAGGTACCGCAGTTGTTGGTCACAACACTGATCCGAATCGAATCGGCGTCCCGGCGCACCGCCCGAAACCGGCCAGTGCCGGTGCTTAGTTGCGGTAGATCGCCGATGGCCGGGAAGGTGACGGTGCCGACGCTGACCTGCACTCGTCCCTCGCCGCATTCCTCGCCGAGGCGATATTCCCCCGGTGTATGCACCAATAGCTGGATGACGCCGGTTTCGTTATTAGGGCCGTTGTCCTCGAGCTTGCGCACCGCTGGCCGTTCGCTCATGCACTTGCCGTCTGGTGTCACCACGCTCACCATCGGCTGGCCGATCTCCGCCTCCCAGCGATAATGGACGCTGACGAGGTAGCCGGCGCTGCTTTGGCGAGCTCGGTCGATGGTCAGCGTGGCGTAGACCTTTCCAGACGCGGTTCGATCCTTGGTTGACGGCAGCTGGGCTGGAGTGAAGGTCGGTCGGCCTTGATAGGACAACACCTCGCCAGCGGGTGGCGGTGCGGTGGTAGTGCTCGGTGGCTCCGGATTGAGGACGCTCGACATGGCATCGAGGACCGTGGCGGTCAGATGGTTGTGGCAATACGCCTGCACTTCGCTCAACCGGTCGTCAAAGTGCACCTCTACCATCGCTCGGACGTACCGATAGGCGACGTCGAGTTGTTCGACCGCTGGTGCCGCCAGGAACTGGCCGCAGCTGCTGTCGACGTTCAGGGTGCCCCGGGCTTCGCCATTGAGAATGGCCAGCGACGGATCAATGGTGGTGGTGGTGGGCGCGCTGATGCTGGCACGTTCAGGTCCGTGCCGTTGGGTGACGATCAGGGCGATGCCCACCACGACCGCGCCCGCTACCGCCACTCGGCTTCTCGCCGTCCACTCGTGCGCCATCGCCCGGCTGCCTCCCCATGATCCGCTCCCGCCCAGAAAGCGGAAGATAGTCCATATCGGGGTACCCCGTCTAGGACTACGCCGTTTTGGGGTGATTACTCGGGTGGATGGACAAGACCATCCACTCGCCGGAGCACGCTCACCTGATCGCGCTGCTACGGGCGCTGCGGCTAGCAGCCGGCTTGAACCAGAGTGATCTGGCCGAGCGGCTGGGCGTCAGCCAGACCTGGGTCAGCAAGTACGAGAACGGGGAGCGTCGGCTCGACCTGGTGCAGCTGCGGCGGGTCTGTGAGGTGTTGGGGACGACGACGGCTGAGGTGGTGCGGCGATGGGAGGCGGAGGTCAGGCGGGACGCCAAGGCCCGCTGACCACAACTTCGAGGCAAACCGACGGCCACGAGCCGCCGCGAGTCGACGAGATGACGCGTTGTAGTCCCATCTGGACATCATGCCCAATCTGGCAACGACTGGGTATGGCTCAGCTCGCGCTGGCATCGGCGATCGTGGGAGAAACATCTTTGGTCGGTCGCACAACCGAACCGCGCTTCGGCTCGATTGCCCATCCTTCGTCGGAAAGCGTCCGGGTTACCACGGAGAGATCGAGAGTGCTGAGATCCCAGCCCTCGCGGAATCCCGTCCGCAGAAGCTCGAGGTAGAGATGGCTGGGCGTCGTGTCAGTGGACTGGTGAAGTAGCTGTTGCACCGCCTCGACCACGACTCCAGGACTCACCGGCTTCAGGGTGTTCTCGGCAAGGTCTTGCTGCGGTTTTGCGGTCATCGTTACCACTAGGTCCAGCGTCGCGACATGTTCGAACCCAGAGGCCAAGCCCTTGACCGACCGCTGGCCCTTGTTGAGAACGACAAGCCCGTCAGGATCAACGAGGAGACCGGCATTATGAATGGCTCGTTGTACAAGAGACCACATGGCGCCCGTGGAGTTCCCGAAAACCATGCTGATACGACCGCCGGACTTCAGTATCCGCCTACATTCGGAGAGAGCGGCCGTCAGAAGTTGCTCGTAGCGGCTAACAGATCGCTGCTTGCGTGCCCCCCGATCGACAACCGCCTCGAGCGTGGAGTCGGTGAATTCTCCAAGCCACGCCTCTTGGAACAGCGCCATGTCGGCGTAGAATAGGTTCGAGCCGAACGGTGGATCAGTAAAGACGTAGTCGACACTCCCATCGGCCAGCGGCACGGCCTCTGCACTACCGAGTTCGTAGGTGACATCGACGTCCGCAGGCAGCCGATCTGACTGGGCGGCCGAGACTCTGGCCCGGACCCACTCGTCAGATCGGATGACCGCCTCAACCTTGCGGAGGAAGAGATCAAAGACGTTCCACTCGTAGAAAACAGGCGCTACGTAGTAGTTGGCGTTCGCGGCATTGAGCGGTCGCTGCTTTGACCACTGGTATCGCTTTGAAGCTCGGGTAAGCGATGCCGTGAAGGCGAAAAGCAGCTTGGAGCGTAGCGCCTCGTCAGTCACTTGGGCGATCTGCTCTCGCAGGACAGCGAGAACCGCCAGATTCCGCGGCGAGTAGAAGGACGCAACAGTCGTCAGGCCGTTGCGTCCAAGCGCAGATGCCTTGTACATCTGTCGGTCGGGAGTGATCTCCACATGCGGGATCGACAGAGCGTCGAGCACTATCTCGGGCCGACCTGCAGCCGGCTGCTCCTGCTGCCTCTTGGCACAGTCACAGAGCACGTAGTCAATGACCGGCTCCTCGCCCACCCGAGGGCTCTTGGTGCTGATGTTGCCGGTGCAGTTCGGGCAGGCCGTGGCGGGCTTGTTCCAGCTAGCCGCCTCGAGCGCTCGATAGAAGTTGACGGGCGTCCCGCAGCTGCCGCACCCGATGATCGTGCTCCAGACGGTCTTGGCGAGCTGAGCGACACCACCACAAGCCGAACATGGCACGGCGTACAGGTCACCAAGCCGATCCTTCACTGTTCCGACCGCATAGCTGGCGTGCTTGCGGAGCAGGTCGGCATCCACGAGGTTGACGTAGTTGCGGCCGATGTGTTGGCCGAGGACGCTGATGTCGAAGAGCCGCCCCTGCCGGCCGGACGCGGCTGCGGCCACGCCGGTCATACCTGACCCAGCGAAGGGATCGAGTACCACGTCGCCGGGTTCCGTGTAGGCCTCGATGAAGGCCACGATCGCTGGCACAGGAACCTTCGTCAGGTAGCCATGGGCCATGTAGACAGGGTCACTTCGACCTACGACGAGTTCCTCCGGCACCTGTCCTATGTTACTCATAGTCTGTAGCCTTATCGTCGTCTCGGTTCCTAGCGTCGTGCTTTATCATGACGGACCAACGGCGCGGTTCGGTGGACTCGCATCGGAGAGCGTTTGGACGGCGCGTGCGGGCGCTCCGGGATGCTCGCGGGCTGTCGCAAGAGGCGCTCGCCGAACGAGCGGGCATCCATCGGACGTACGTCTCCAGCCTTGAACGAGGCCTGAGAAACGTAGGACTGGACAACATTTATGCACTTGCCCGTGCTCTGGAGGTTCCGACTACGAGTCTCTTCGAGAAGAGCTAAGCGCGTGCCTCCCCGCCAATCCCCCCGATTGGTTCCGACGGGTGACATCCGCAGCCTCATCGAACTGGGCATCCGACTACAAGAGGTGGCGACCGAACACGCCCTCCACAACGTGTTCGACGACGGTGGCTACAAGGAGTTGCTGCTTCTTAGACTCTTCAACCTGCGGAAGCTCTACCGAGAAGGCGATGACGCCGAGGATGAGCAGGGTCGGCGATATGAAGTCAAGACGGTGGCGCGAATCAGTTCACGCGGACTCAGGAAGCCTCAGCTCGACGTCACGACGGAGCACACCCTCACAAGGGCGAACATCGCACGCTACCGCCAGGTGTTTCTGTGGATCGTTGCTGTGTTTGACCAATCGCACCCAGAAGCGATTTACGAGATCATGCCTGAACCCTTGGAGGTCTACTTTTCAAAGTGGGAAGCAGAGCTCCTTCGCCAGGAGAAGTTGCGAACAACGGGCGGAGCTCCGGTCCATCTGAACAACCCGAAAATTCCGCTCAACTTCGTCAAGCGGTATGGCCTGCAGGTCTGGCCCCCACGCGATGCGCCACTGCCCGAGGCAGTGCAACAAGCGCTCGAGCTGTCAGAACGTCTCGACGACGTGTGACCCCAGCTACGCAGGTTCCCGCCGCCGGCTACCCCCAACTCGCGCTCTGATCGTCACTTCGGCCTTACGGAGGGCCCGGCTGACCGTGCTGGCTTCTACGCCAAGACGCTCACCGACCACGTCCAACGACGTCCCCTCCGTGTAGAGCTGCACCGCCAAGTCAAGGTCCTTACCCGTGAGCTTGTTGTAGCGACGAGGGATGCCATGACGCTCCAGGACACCAGACACGGTTTGGCGGTGCAGCTTGAAGCGCTCGGCCAAGACGTAGACCGTGTCTCCGTCCTGGTACCGAGCGATCAGCTCGGCTTCTTCCTCCTGGCGTAGTCGGTGCTGGACCTGCTTGGGTTGCGGCGTGGCCGGTTGAGGTGATCCGGCCGGCTTGATGTCTCGCACGGCGGCCAGCCGCTCCAGTTCCCACCTCTGTTTGTAGTAGCTCCCTAGGAGCTCCACTCGTTCAGGCGCCGGCACGGCGCCGCGCCGGCCGCGACAGGCCGTAGGCGACCAGCCCGGCTTGCGCACACCGGACGCCCCCCTGACCGGCGCGAGTGTGCGAAACCGAGGTTGGTGGCGTGGCGGCGCCGCAACCAGACGTTTGTGAACGCGAGGGCCGGCATTCCGGCCTGGGCGTTCACAAACGCCGGGCGATGCGGTGCAGAGCTCAGATGATGGCCAGCGTGCCCTTCATGCCGGGGTGGATGGAGCAGTAGAAGGCGTAGGTCTGGCCGGCGACGGTGTCGGCGAGGCCGGTGACGGGGGCGGTCTGGCCGAGGCCGACCAGGGGCGAGCGGAAGAGGGGCGAGTTGTCGGGGCGGCGGGCCACGGAGGTGACGTCGTGCTGGGCGATGTCGGAGTTGGCGAAGGTGAGCGGGCCGCCGACGCGGGCGACCATGGCGGGGGTGGCGTAGTTGGAGCTGGTGGCGCCGGGGCCGGCGACGATGACGGGCCCGGGCGAACCGTCGGGCAGCGGCGGCACAGAGGGCGGTGTCGGGGTCGTGACGAGCGAAGTAGGAGTGCGGAAGGCGACGACGAAACCGTTGTCCAAGCCAGACACGCCGACCGCGGCGAACACCGAGTTGCGGGCCACCGAAACCCCGCCCCAGCTCAACACCGGGTTGGCGCCCGTGCCCCAGCCCGCGGCCAGCGGGAAGTGCAGCAAGGGAGCGCCGTTGCGGGCGTCCTGCGCGTCCAGGAAACCCTTCAAGTCCACCGAATACACGATGCCGTTGGCCAGCGCCGTGGCGTTGGCGTAGTGGGCCCCGTCCAACGTCGGCGAGACCCAACGCAACGAGCCCGTGTCCTTGGCGATCGACCATTGGTAGCCGCCCTCGGTGACGGGCCCGTACAACGCAGACCCGTCGTAGGCGGTCGAACCGACGATGCCGCCGGCGAGCGAAGGGGGCCCCAACAACGACGTCCAGGCGCCGGCCATGGTCGACGCGTCGAAGGCGTGGTAGATGCCCGACTTCTGCCCGGCACCAACGAGCTTGTGGCCGGAGGAATCCGTGAACAGGTTGGGCGAGGCCCCGAAGTCGAGGTCGATGTCGCCGCAGGCGCCCAACCCTTGCGGATAGTAAGGCGCGGGGTTGCCGGGGATGTCCTCGCACGGCAGCCCGGAGAACCCGGGCACGTACTCGTCGACAGTCCCCTTGTACGAGCCCACGATGGTGGCGAACGTCGGCGACGTCCGGTTCAAGTCGACCTTGAGCACGGCGTTCGTGTGGGCGTGCTCGGCCTGCGGTTTGAACGGATTGCCGGCGCCGACGTAGGCGTAGCCGGTAGCAACGTCAACGGCCGGCGTCGACCACACCGCGCCCCCGGCGAACTCGTCGACCGTGGCCGGCGAATGGATCGTCCAGATCTTCGAGATGACCGCGCCCGTCGAACGCTCGAGCAACACGATGCTGCCCTGGAACGCATAACGATCGGCTTCGTTGCCGACCTCGGCAGCCGAGCCCGAGACACCGGTGAAGACGATGTCGTCGTAGACGACCGGCGAAGAGAACGTGTCCGCCCCCACCTGGGTGTCGAGCGCCGCAGTCGTCCACGACACCGAACCGGTCGCCTGGTCGAAGGCGACGGCGTAAGGACCAACGCAATCGGTCACGCAACCAGGAGGCGGCGACGTGCGCGACACCGAAGCGATGACCAAGCCACCGGCCACGGCCACCGTCGAGTTGATAACGCCGCCATTCGGGACCGAAGCGGCCCACACCTTGGCCCCGGTGTCGGCGTTGATAGAGAACACCCAACCCCGGTTCGACCCGACGTACACGCAGCCGTCGGCCACGATGGGCGTGCCCGTCAGGTCACCGGACCCGCCGGCGTCGACGGTCGAGAACGTCCACGCCGGCCGCAGCAGCGGCACGTCGGCGTGGGCGATCGAGCGCTCCCGGTCCTGGTGCCTGGTGTTGGCCAGGTCGTGGCCGTAGGTGCGCCACTCGCCACCGGTCACGCCGACCGGCGCGCACCCCGCCATCGGCGATGGCGTCGGGGTTATGACCGCAGAAGAAGACGTCAAGCGGGCACCGCCGAGCACGCCCGCCACCAGGCACACGCACAGACCCAAGGACAACCGGGATCGCTTCACGGCGTCACCTCGAACGCACCCCGCATGAACGGGTGGACCCGGCAGAAGAACGTGACGACCTCGCCGGCCGAATACCCCTTGGCCGCGGTCACGTCGAGGTTGTACGTCACCGCCTGCTTGGCCGCCCCCAACGTCGGTATCCCGATGCCGAGTTCAGAGGAGTCGAAGTCGACGTCACGACCGGTGCTCGTCCGCCCGTTGGCCAACGGGAACGCCGTCCCCGTCCCCCCCAGGCATGGATAGGAACATGGCGTCACCGTGTGATAGGCGTCGATGACGGCGTCCTCGTTGGTGAACGCCAACCGACTCCCCAACTTCACCGCCGGGATGCCGGTCATGCTCACCATCGAGAGGTCGCCGGGCGCATAGGTGAAGGCCGAGATGTCGACCCGGTTGGTCGCCGGAGCCGTCGACAGCGAAGCGCCCAACGTCGTCGCCCCCGAAGGTCCGCCGAAGTTGTCGTTCTCGTGCAGGTGCCCGTGGGTCGGCCACCCCCGCAGGCACAACGTCGGCGTCGGCGAGGCCAACAACCCGCCCGTCGGGCACTGGGCTCCGTCGTCGGGAGTTCCAGGAGCGAACGGGTCGATGCCAGGTGCGGTCGCCGCGCCCGTCGAGGTGTTGGGTGAAATGAACGCCACCGCGATGCCCATGGCCTCGTAGACCGAAGCCACCGACGTGTCGTAGGTCGCGTTGCTGCGGAGGATGTCGCCCGGCTGCACCTTCACGCCCCAGTTGGGCGCCGCCACCACCGTCTCGGAGAAGTCCCACGACGTCGGTGGTCCGCCGGTCAAGGTCGGATCGGTACGGTCCCAGTACTTGGCCTCGCCGTTGTAGATGCGGCGCACGTTCGAGCCCCGCACCAGGTCGATCTCGTTGACCAACCCGCCCGGGTGCAAGTGCCCGCCCATGAGGATCAACGTGCCGCCCTGGAAGTTCGACGAGCGCCCGAAGGCCTGGCCGGCGTTGGGCAGCTTGAGGTCGGTGCCCACCGTCGTCGGCGCCGCCCCCTGGCTCGGGATCACCGCGCCGAAGGGATCGAAGGCGGCACAGTTCTGCTTGGGCCACGTGCACGTGCCGCCCGACCCGAAGCCCTTCTGGGCGTTGAAGACGGGATAGGTCGCCGGCCGCACGTCCATCCATACCGGGTAGGCGGGCTTGATGCCGAGGGCGTCACCGGCGGCCTTGGCCACGTAGTCGATGTCGTAGGTGATGAAGACCTCGGTCGGCTGGGGCACCGCCGAGTGGATCATGTAAAGGAGCTGCCAGTCGTCGGTCCCCGACATCGGCATCCCGTAGCCGTGCGGAAGGCGGAAGGTCGTCTTCTCCTCGCCGGAGGCGGCGAACGGGTAGAGGGTGACGGGCGAGTTGTTGGGCGACAACCCCGGCGGCGACGCCTGGCTCGGCGACCAGCCGTACGGCCGGGCCGTCGTCCACACCGCGTGGTGGAGGTGGACCTGCTCGATCGGCGGCACGGTCCCGTCGACGAGCACCAGGTCGGGGTCGAACCTGGTCATGTAGCCGTCGTAGCGGGGCTGCTCGATCTTCACCGGCTCGATGAGGACGTCGTTCTGCCCCGGCTTCACCACGATCGGTCCGTAACGGAACCGCAACCGTTGGCACGCGCCCGGATAGGACTCGTACTCGGGGCCGGTCAAGCCCTCGCGGTCGGCCCAACCGGCCTCATGGATGTCGCCCGGCTCGGGCAGGCACGGCCGCGGGAGGAGGGTGGTGGCGAAGTTGGGCTCGGGCGTGGGCGGCAGCGCCGCCCGGGCGGCGACGCCCGAGACGAGCGTCAGGCTGAGCCCGGCCACCAACAGGACGGCAATACGGCGCATCGGATTCCCCCCAGCGACGAACTGTTACTTGCAGTACAAATTCGCCGGCGCGCGCCGAACCCCTCTATTTGGCAGCGGCTATCGGGTGGGTTTCCCAGTCGACGCGGGCGGCGTCCGACCAGAGGCGCTCGAGGTCGTAATAGTCACGGACCTCGTCGAGGAAGACGTGGACGACGAAGTCGCCGTAGTCGAGGAGGACCCAGCGGGCGTCGTCGAGGCCCTCGGTGCGCAGCGGCGCCGGACCGCCCGCCTCCTTGACCTGGTGCTCGACCTCCTCGGCGATGGTGCGCACGAGGCGGGAGTTCGGGGCCGAGGTGATGACGAAAGCGTCGGTGATGGCGAGGATGGGGCCGACCTCGAGGACGATGGTGGAGGTCGCCTGCTTGTCGTCGGCGGCCCGGGCGGCCAGTGAAGCCCAGCCGTAAACGTCCTCGAGATCCTTGGCCCTGCGTGTCGTCATCACTTCTGCGCCCGAGCGTACAGACCCCGCCGGGCTATCTCGTGGATTGCGGCTTCGGGCACGAGGAAGTCGATCGGCCGCCCCTCGGCCACCCGCCGGCGTAGGTCGGTGGACGACACCTCGAGCCGGGGGACGTCGACCGTCACCACGCTCGGCCAGCCGCCGTCGAGCGGGATGCCGGCGAACCCGGGCCGGGGCACGACGACCAGGCCGGCCACCGCCGCCTGCACCTCGTCGACCCGCATCCACGTCCCCAGGTCGAGGTCGGAACCGACGATGAGGAACAGCTCGTCGCCCGACGCCGACAGCGTGGCCAGCGTGTCGGCGGTGTAGGTGGGCCCGCCCCGGTCGATCTCGACCGACGACGCCTCAACACCCTCGACGCCGCTGACCGCGGCCGACACCACCGCCAGCCGATCGAGGGCCGGCGTCAGCGCACGATCGCCGCCCGCCTTCTGCCACGGTTCGTTGGCCACGACGAGCAACACGACGTCGAGATCCAGCACCGACCGCACCTCGACCGCAGTCACCAGGTGCCCGACGTGTACGGGGTCGAACGTCCCCCCGAGCACGCCGACCCGGCGGCGGCCGCCGCCGCTCAAGTGCCGGCGAGCTTGGCCACGACCTCGCCGAACTGCTCCATCTCGGGCTCGTGCACGACCACGTAGGAGAAGCCGTATTCCTCGCGCCGCTGCTGCAACGACTCGGCCATCTGGTCGACGGTGCCGGCCAGCGCGATCGGCACCTCGGCCGCCTCCGCCGGCGACATGCCGAACAGCGGGGCGAGGTTCTCGTAGGCGCCGTCGCGATCGTCGGTGAACTGCACCATGAACGTGAGGCACTGGAGCTCGATGTCGTCGAAGCGGTCGCCGGCCGCCTCCTTCACCCACTGGACCCGGTCGCGGTAGTACGTCGCCTTGGCCGACTCGGCCACCTCGGGGCCGACGTAACCGGCGGACAGGTTGGGGTTGACGCCGACGATGTCGGCCTCGCGCCCGGCGATCGACAGCACCCGCTTGCCACCGCCGCCGATGAGGATCTTGGGCCCGCCGGGCGTGGCCGGCACCGGCGTGCCCTTGGCCCCGGTGACGGTGTAGTGCTCGCCAGCCAGGTCGGCCTTGCCGTCGCGCCACATCTGCTTCATCACGGCCAAGCCCTCGACCATGCGGTCGATGCGCACGCCCGGCCGGTCGTAGGGCAGGCCCGACTCGTCGTAGTCGGACTTCATCCACCCGGCGCCGATGCCGAACTCGATCCGCCCCTCGCTGGTGAGGTCGAGGGTGGCGATCTCCTTGGCCAGCACCACCGGGTGGCGGTAGTCGTTGTCGAACACCAGGCTGCCGACGTTCAACGACGTGGTCGCCTCGGCCGCCACCGTCAGGGCCACCAGCGGCCCCCACTGGTCGCCGAAGTGGTCGGGGATGAAGAGGGTCGAGTAGCCGAGCGACTCGATCTTGCGGGCCTTGTCCCGCCACGCCTTCCCGTCGGGGGCGTTGGAGGTCTGCACGGCGAAGCGGAACGGCTTGGTCATGGCCGCGAAGTCTAGGTATGTCCCTTGACAGCGAGCCATTGGAGGGCTTAAGCCGCCGGAGACGCCGTGGTTGATCGGGCTCGGGGTCCTGGCGTGGGCCAAGGCGCTGTTCTTCGCCCGTGGCCTATTCATCATCCAGCCCAACCAGGCCAAGGTGCTGATCCTCTTCGGCAGCTACCGGGGCACGGTGCGCACCAACGGCTTCTGCTGGGCCAACCCGCTGTACGAGCGGCGCACGATCAGCCTCCGCATCCGCAACCTCGACAGCGACGTCCTCAAGGTCAACGACGCCGCCGGCAACCCGGTCGAGATCGCGGCCGTCATCAACTGGCAGGTGGTCGACACGGCCAAGGCGTTGTTCGACGTCGAGAACTACGACAGCTTCGTCCACATCCAGACCGAGACGGCCGTCCGCCACGTCGCCAGCGAGTACCCATACGACAACTACGAGGACGAGGGCCTGTCGTTGCGGGCCAACGCCGACGAGGTCACGGCCACGCTGCAGGCCGAGCTCCAGGACCGGTTGCGGGTGGCCGGCGTGGCCGTGCTCGACACCCGCCTGCGCCGGCTGGCCTACGCCCCCGAGATCGCCGGCGAGATGCTCAAGCGCCAGCAGGCCAGCGCGGTCGTGGGCGCCCGCCAGCTCATCGTCCAGGGCGCGGTCGGCATGGTCGAGCAAGCGCTGCGGATGCTCAGCGAGCAGGGCATCGTCGAGCTCGACGAGGAGCGCAAGGCGGCCATGGTGTCGAACCTGCTCGTCGTCCTCTGCAGCGACCGGGGCGCGCAGCCGGTCGTCAACTCCGGCTCGCTCTACAACTAGGGCCGAGTGGCCGAACGCAAGGCCTTCCTCCTCCGGATACCGCCGGAGCTCCACGCCGCCCTCGAGCAGTGGGCGGCCGACGAGCTGCGCAGCGTCAACGCCCAGATCGAGTACCTGCTGGCCGACGCCGTCCGCCGGGCCGGCCGCCACAAGCGCAAAGGCCGGACCTGACCACTCCGCCGAGCCGGCATCGGTCACTTTTGGCCGCCATTTCCGCCCGATCGGGCGGCTTTGGCGGCCAAAAGTGACCGATTAGAGGTTGCCCCGGCGGGCCTGCTCGCGTTCGATGGCTTCGAAGAGGGCCTTGAAGTTGCCGGCGCCGAAGCCCTTGGCCCCTTCGCGTTGGATGATCTCGAAGAAGACCGTCGGCCGGTCGGTGACGGTCTCGGAGAAGATCTGGAGGAGGTAGCCGTCGGCGTCGCGGTCGACGAGCACGCCGAGGCGCTGGAGCTCGTCCCACGGGAGGTCGAGGTCGGCGAGCCGCACCCGAAGGTCGGCGTAATACGCATCGGGCACCCGGAGGAAGCGCACGCCCCGGTCCCGCAGCGCGCCCACCGCCGTGACGATGTCGTCGGTGCGCATGGCGATGTGTTGCACGCCGGCCGAGCCGTAGAAGTCGAGGTACTCCTCGATCTGGCTCTTCTTCTTGCCGTGGGCGGGCTCGTTGATCGGGAGCACGACCTTCGACCCGTCCCACACCACCGTCGACATCAACGCCGAGTACTCGGTCGAGATCTGGTCGTCGCCGAAGTGGACGAGCTGCGAGAAGCCCATGACGTCGCGGTAGAAGCCGACCCACTCGTCCAGCCGGCCGAGCTCGACGTTGCCGACGCAGTGGTCGATGCGCTGCAGGCCGACGGCCGGGCCGACGGGCGCGGGCGGCAGGTTGTCGGCGCCGTAGCCGGGCCAGAAGCCGTCGCGGAACGCCGAGCGGTCGACGAAGGTGTGGATCGTCTCGCCGTAGGTCGCGACCGACGCGATCACGAGCTGGCCGCCGTCACCCTCGACGATCGTCGGCTCGCGCACCGACACCGCGCCCCGGGCCACCGCGGCCTCGTACGCCGCCCGGGCGTCCGACACGGTGATGGCCAGGTCGTGGACGCCGTCGCCGTGGGCCAGGACGTGGGCCGCGATCGGCGACGACGGCGACAGCGCACCGGTCACCACGAACCGGATCGAGCCCTGCTCCAAGACGTAGGACGCCCGGTCCATCACGCCCGTCTCGGGCCCGGCGTAGAACGTGACCACGAAGCCGAAGGCGGAGGCGAGGAACTGGGCCGCCTGGCGGGCGTTGCCCACCCAGAGCTCGAGGTGGTCCCAGCCGAGGAAGTAGGAAGCCGGCGCGTCGAGGGCCGAGCCCCGGACCTCAGTGGCGGTCATGGTCGAGCCCGTCCCAGAACGCCTTGACGCCGTCGAGCATGTCGGCCGCACCGGCGAGGAAGCGCTCCTCGTCGAAGCCCGGCAGCCCGAAAGCCTCGGCCAGCTCGTCGGCGGTGTGGGCCGCGTGCTGGTCCTCCACCCGGTCGTGCCACGTCCAGAAGGCGAGGTTGAGCGACGGGCACTCCCGCTCCTTGAATGCGGTGAGCCCGGCGATGAGCTCCTTCCAGAACCCCGCCGCGGCCCAGTTCTCGACGGCGTACGACGCGCCCTCGGCCGTCGACGGGTCGTCGGCGCCGTAGATGCGCAACAGCTCGTCGCAGAAGAATTGGGTGGTGGCGGTGGCGTGGTGGCGCTTGCCCAGGTCGGCGAAGGCGAGGCCGAGCGGGCCGGCGAAGCGGACGAGCCATTCGAAGTGGGCGGCGGTGTGCTTGTAGCGGCTGCCATCGACGGTGCCCTCGCTGGACACGCCCTCGGCGTCGGGGCGGCCGTTGAAGACGACCCCGAGCTCGTTCATCAGGATCTCCTTGCCGGCCCGGTAGGTGTCGAGGTCGGCCGAGTTCATGACCTTGCGGAGCTGGGCCTCGACGAACTGGTGGGAGAAGACGCTGAACTGGACGGTGAGGTGGCGGACCTCGTCGGCCGTCGCCTCGCCGCCGGCGAACCACCGGGTGTAGCGGTTGTCGACCACGACCGGATGGGTGCGGACGACGTCGTCGACCTTGGTGCGGAACCGTTCGAGCGCTGATGCCTCGGTCATGGTCATGCCAGTGAGTGAACGCCTTGACGGCCGATCAGATCAACGATCACGGAATTACCTGGGCAGGTTGCCTACTCTCAAGCCGGATCAGTCGTACGATCTGAGCATGGTGCCCATCGACGCCCTCGACGGCCGGCTCCTGGCCGAGCTGGCCGCCTCGCCCAGGCTCGGCGTGCTGGAGCTGGCCAGGCGGCTGGGCGTGGCCCGGGGCACGGTCCAGGCGAGGCTCGACAAGCTCCAGTCGAGGGGCGTGGTCACGGGCTTCGGGCCCGACGTCGACGTGGCCGCCCTCGGCTACGAGGTCGAGGCCTTCACCACCCTCGACATCGCCCAGGGCCGGTTGGGCGACGTCGTCGAGCACCTGCGGGAGATCCCCGAGGTCCTCGAAGCCCACTCGATCTCCGGGCCTGGCGACCTCCACTGCCGGGTCGTGGCCCGCACCAACGCCCACCTGCAGGAGGTCATCAACCGCATCCTCGAGGTCCAGGGGATCATGCGGACGTCGACGGTGATCGCCCTGTCGAGCCAGGTGCCCCACCGGGTGTTGCCGTTGGTCGCGGCAACCGCTTTGCACAACGGCAAGGCCACTGCGACGCTGGAGCGGTGACGTCGACGGACCAGTGGTCGCCGCAGTCGTGGCGGGACAAGCGAGCCGAGCAGCAACCCGAGTGGCCCGACGAGGGCGAGCTCGAGCGTTCGCTGAAGCAGCTCTCGACCTTGCCGCCGCTCGTCTTCGCCGGCGAGGCCCGCAACCTCCAGGCGGCGTTGGCCGACGTGTCCGAGGGCAAGGCGTTCCTGCTCCAGGCCGGTGACTGCGCCGAGTCGTTCCACGACTTCTCGGCCGACAGCATCCGGGACAAGCTGCGGGTGATCCTGCAGATGGCGGTCGTGCTGACGTACGGCTCGGGCGTACCCGTGGTCAAGCTCGGCCGCATCGCCGGCCAGTTCGCCAAGCCCCGATCGGCCAACACCGAGACCATCGGCGGGGTCGAGCTGCCGTCGTTCCGTGGCCACATGGTCAACGACGACGCGGCCACGCCCGAGGGCCGGGTTCCCGACCCGTCACGCCTCATCGCCAGCTACCACCAGGCGGCCTCGACCCTCAACCTGCTGCGGGCCTTCACCAAGGGCGGGTTCGCCGACCTGTCGCAGGTACACGCCTGGAACCAGCAGTTCGTGGCCTCGTCGGCCGAGGGCCAGCGCTACGAGGCCGTGGCCTCGGAGATCGAGCGGGCCCTGCGGTTCATGCGGGCCTGCGGCATCGACCTGGCCGCCGAGCAGCGGTTGCACCAGGTCGAGTTCTGGACGAGCCACGAGGCCCTGATCCTCGGCTACGAGGAGTCGCTCACCCGGAAGGACTCGCTCACCGGCGACTGGTACGACTGCTCGGCCCACCTGTTGTGGATCGGCGAGCGGACCCGCCAGGTCGGCGGCGCCCACTTCGAGTTCCTCCGGGGCGTGAAGAACCCCGTCGGTTGCAAGATCGGGCCCACGGCCACGGTCGACGAGGTGCTGGCGATCTGCGATGCCCTCGACCCCGAGCGCACCGCGGGGCGGCTGACGCTGATCTCCCGCATGGGCGCGGGCAAGGTCGGCGACACCCTGCCGGCGTTGGTGCGGGCGGTGAAGGACGCCGGCCATCCGGTGGTGTGGGCCGTCGACCCCATGCACGCCAACACCTTCAGCAGCGCTTCTGGCCGCAAGACCCGCCACTTCGACGACGTGTTGAGCGAGATCAAGGACTTCTTCGCCGTCCACCGGGCCGAGGGCACCACGCCTGGCGGCGTCCACGTCGAGCTCACCGGCGACAACGTCACCGAGTGCCTGGGCGGGGCCGAAGAGGTGCTGGCCGAGAACCTCGACACCCGCTACACCACCATGTGCGACCCCCGCCTGAACGCCCGTCAGAGCCTCGACCTGGCCTACCGGGTGGCCGAATTGCTCCGAGCTTGAGCCCTCCGATCGATCCGGCTTTGCCGGTCGATCCGAGCAAGGGACGACCGGCGAAGCCGGGCCAGCAGAGCTCGCCGGAGCGCAGCGACGGCGAAACAACGGAAACTTGATCGGATTACTCGGGTATTGATACGCTGAGCCCTCCTCTCCAGGGAGGTGTTCACCATGGCCATCACCCATACCGTCGAGATCGGACCAGGCGCCTTCGACCCGCAGATGCGGGCGGAGATCGACGCCGACATCGCCAAGTTCCGGGAGCGGCTTGCCCTCTACCTGGCCGGCGAGATCGACGACGACCGCTTCCGTGTCTTCCGCCTGAACAACGGGATCTACGGCCAGCGCCAGGGCGGCCACAACCAGATGGTCCGCATCAAGCTGCCTTACGGCGGGGTCAGCGCGGCCCAGCTCGACGTCCTCGGCCGCATCGCGGATGAGTACAGCCGGGGCTGGGGCCACATCACCACGAGGCAGAACATCCAGTTCCACTTCGTCGAGCTCGAACGGGTGCCCGACCTCCTCACTGAGCTGGCCGACGCCGGCCTGACGACGAGGGAGGCGTGCGGCGACACCGTTCGCAACGTCACCGGCTGCCACCTGGCCGGCGCCTGCCCCTTCGAGGTGCTCGACATCAGCCCGTGGGCCGAGGCCGCCTTCCGCTACTTCCTCCACCACCCCTACGCCCAGCGCCTCCCCCGCAAGTTCAAGATCAACTTCTCGGGCTGCGCCACCGACTGCGGCCAGGCCATGTTCAACGACGTCGGCGTCATCGCCGTCGGCCGGCCCAAGGAGGACGGCACCGTCGAGCCCGGCTTCCGTGTCTTCATCGCCGGCGGCCTCGGCGCCAACCCCCACGCGGCCCAGGCGCTCGAGGAGTTCACGCCCCGAGAGCAGCTCATGGAGACGATCGAGGCGTGCCTGCGCACCTTCGACCACTACGGCTTCCGCGACAACAAGCTGCGGGCCCGCATGAAGTGGCTGCTCGACACCATGGGCGTCGAGGAGCTGCGCGAGCGCATCCTCAAGGAGCGCAAGTTCCTGATGGCGGCGTCCACGTGGCAGGGCCCCGGCATCCCGGCCGTTGTCGAGGAACGGGGCGACGCCCCCGCCGGTGTCGGCGCCGGTGTCGAGGTCACGCCGGTGGGCACGCCGGTGACGCTGACGGCCATCGACCCGTACAAGCGGTGGGACCAGGCCAACGTCATCAGGGGCGCGGCCAAGGGGACGGTGTCGGCCATCGCCCACGCCGTGCTCGGCGACATCACCGCCGACCAGTTCCGGGCGCTGGCCTCGATGCAGCGCGAGCTGGGCGCCACCGTGCGGGTGACCAACCGCCAGAACGTCGCCTTCCGCGACCTCGACGAATCCCAGTTGCCGACCCTGTACCAGCGCCTCGCCGAGATCGACATGGCCCGCCCGGGCGCGGAGATGGCGCGCGACGTCGTGAGCTGCCCCGGCACCGACACCTGCAACCTGGCCGTCACCCAGAGCCGGGGCGCGGCCGACGCCATCAGCGCGGCGTTGGAGGAAGCCGGCCTGTCCGAGGTCGGCGGCGTGCGCATCAACATCTCGGGCTGCTCGAACTCGTGCGGCCAGCACCACATCTCCGACATCGGGTTCCAGGGCGTCGAGCGCCGGGCCCACAAGACGGCCGCCCCCGGCTACCAGATGTACCTGGGCGGGCGGGTCGGGCAGATGGAGATCGAGTTCGGCCAGAAGGCGCTGCGCATCCCGGCCAAGCGCATCGGCCAGGCCGTGGTCTCGGTGGTCGAGCGCTTCGTGGGCGAGCGGGTCGCGGGCGAGCGCTTCGACGAGTGGCTGTTCCGCAACGGCGGGGCTTCGGCCATCGCTACCGAGCTCAAGGTGCTCGACGAGTGGCCCACGCCCGACGAGGCTCCCGAGTTCTACATCGACTACGGCGAGCAGGGGCCGTACGTGGCCGAGGTCGGCGAAGGCGAGTGCGCGGCGACATGACCACGGTGTGGCTCACGGGTTTGCCGTCGGCGGGGAAGACGACGATCGCCCGTTCCTTGGAGAAGCGCCTGCTCGACGAGGGGCGCAAGGTCGAGGTGCTCGACGGCGACGTCGTGCGCACCCACCTGACCAAGGGCCTCGGCTTCTCCCGTGACGACCGCGACGAGAACGTGCGCCGCATCGGCTTCGTCGCCAACCTGCTGTCCCGCAACGGCGTGACCGTGCTGTGCTCGGTGATCTCGCCCTATCGCAACGTTCGGGACGAGTTGCGGGAATTGCACGACGGCCGTTTCGTTGAGGTCTACGTGTCCACGCCCGTCGAGGTCTGCAGCCAGCGGGACGTCAAGGGCCTGTACGCCAAGCAGCGCTCGGGCGAGATCAGCGGGCTGACCGGCGTCGACGATCCTTACGAGCCGCCGTTGGCGCCCGAGGTCGTGGTGCCGACGCAAGAACTGTCCCTGGAAGAAGCGACGGAGTTGGTATGGCGAGCACTGCCGTCCTGACCGCCGCCGACCTCGAGGCGCTGAACGCCTCGTTCGAGGCCGCGCCGGCGTCGAAGATCGTGCGCTGGGCCGTCGACACCTTCGGTTCGGGGTTGACGATCACCGCCTCGATGCAGGACGCGGTGCTGATCGACGTGGCCACCCGCATCGACCCCTCGATCGACGTCGTCTTCATCGACACCGGCGACCACTTCCCCGAGACCTTGGCCACGGTCGAGGTCGTGCGGGCCCGGTACGACCTCAGCCTGCGGGTGATCCGGGTGCCCGAGCCCGCGGTGCCCTTCCATATCACCGACCCGGTGAAGTGCTGCTCCGACGCCAAGGTCGCGGCCCTGGACTCGGCCTTGTCCGGCCGTTCGGCGTGGATGAGCGGGTTGCGCCGGGCCGAAGCCGCCACCCGTGCCGCCGCCCCCATCGTGTCGTTCGACCGCCGTGGCCTGGTGAAGGTCAACCCGCTGGCCAACTGGTCCGACCTCGACGTGAGCGGGTACGTCGCCGCCAACGACGTTCCCTACAACCCCCTGCTCGACGAGGGGTACCTGTCCATCGGTTGCGCGCCCACGACCAAGCCGGTCGAGCCGGGCGCCGACCCCCGATCCGGACGCTGGGCCGGTTCGGACAAGACGGAATGCGGACTCCACACATGACGCTCCTCGACGAACCCCGCTCCACGACTGGCACCCGGGCCAACCGGCTGACGCACCTAGAGGCCTTGGAGGCCGAGGCCATCTTCATCATGCGCGAGGTCGCGGCCGAGTTCGAACGCCCCGTGCTGCTGTTCAGCGGCGGGAAGGACTCGATCGTCCTGCTGCGATTGGCCGAGAAGGCGTTCCGCCCCGGTCGTTTCCCGTTCCCCTTGATGCACGTCGACACCGGCCACAACTTCGACGAGGTCTACGAGTACCGCGACCGTCGTGTGGCCGAGCTCGGCGAGCGCCTGGTGGTTGCCTCGGTGCAGGACGACATCGACGCCGGCCGGGTGGTCGAGGACGTGCGGGCCGGGCGCAACCGCCTGCAGACCACGACGCTGCTCCGGGCCATCGAGGAGCACGGCTTCGACGCCGCCTTCGGTGGCGCCCGGCGCGACGAGGAGAAGGCACGGGCCAAGGAGCGGGTCCTGTCGTTCCGCGACGACTTCGGGCAATGGGACCCGAAGAACCAGCGCCCCGAGCTGTGGAACCTGTTCAACGGCCGCATCCGCAAGGGCGAGCACATCCGGGCCTTCCCCATCTCCAACTGGACCGAGATGGACGTGTGGCAGTACATCGCCCTCGAGCAGCTCGAGGTGCCGTCGATCTACTTCGCCCACGAGCGCAAGGTGTTCGCCCGTGACGGGATGCTGCTGGCGGTCACCGACGTGACCCAGCCCCGTGAGGGCGAGGAGCCGTTCTCCGAGGTCGTGCGCTATCGCACGGTCGGCGACATGTCCTGCACCGGTGCCGTCCGTTCCGACGCCCGTACGCTGGAGGAGGTCATCACCGAGGTCGCCGCCACCCGCATCACCGAGCGGGGCGCGACCAGGGCCGACGACAAGTTCTCCGAGGCGGCCATGGAAGACCGCAAGCGGGAAGGGTATTTCTAAGCCTTCCTCGTCATGACCGAACTGTTGCGATTTGCCACCGCGGGCTCCGTCGACGACGGGAAGTCGACGTTGATCGGGCGGTTGCTGCACGACTCGAAGTCGATCTTCGAAGACCAGTTGGAAGCGGTCGAGCTGTCGTCGCAGCGGCGGGGCGACGGGTACGTGAACCTGGCCTTGCTGACGGACGGGCTGCGGGCCGAGCGGGAGCAGGGCATCACCATCGACGTCGCCTACCGCTACTTCGCCACGCCCCGGCGCAAGTTCATCATCGCCGACACCCCCGGGCACGTGCAGTACACCCGCAACATGGTCACGGGGGCTTCGACCGCCGACCTGGCCATCGTGTTGGTCGATGCCCGCAAGGGCGTGGTCGAGCAGAGCCGGCGCCATGCCTTCCTGGCCACGTTGCTGGGCATCCGTCACCTGGTGTTGTGCGTCAACAAGATGGACCTGGTCGAGTGGTCGGAGGACGTGTTCGACGCCATCGCCCGTGAGTTCGAGGCGTTCGTGGAGGCCATCGACTCGACCCACGAGGTCGAGGTCACGCCGATCCCTGTTTCTGCTTTGAACGGCGACAACGTGGTCGACGCCTCGCCCTTGTTGTCGTGGTACTCGGGGCCTCCGTTGTTGGAGCACCTGGAGAAGGTCGACGTCCACGACCACGACCCGGTCGAGGGTCGGTTCCCGGTGCAGTACGTCATCCGGCCGATGTCCGACGAGCACCACGACTACCGGGGTTACGCCGGCCAGGTCGCGGGCGGGCGCTTCCATCCTGGCGATGCCGTGGTGGTGTTGCCGTCGGGGTTGCGGTCGACGATCTTGTCGATCGACACCTTGGAGGGCGAGGTCACCGAGGCGTTCGCTCCGATGGCGGTGACGATCCGCCTGGCCGACGAGATCGACATCTCCCGTGGCGACCTGATTGCCCCCGTCGGTCAGGAGCCGTTGGTCACCCGTGAGTTCGAAGCCGACGTGTGCTGGATGGTCGACCGTCCGCTCGTCGCCGGCAACAAGTACACGATCAAGCACACCACCCGTGCGGCCAAGGCGGTCGTGGCCGAGGTCGTCCACCGCCTCGACGTCAACACGCTCGACGAGGAGACCGGCATCCCCGAGCTGGGCTTGAACGGCATCGGCCGGGTCCGCCTGCGCACCAGCTCTCCCCTGGCCGTCGACGCCTACGCCCAGAATCGCATCACCGGCTCGTTCATCCTCATCGACGAAGCCACCAACGCCACCGCCGGCGCCGGCATGATCCGCTCGGCCTAAGCCTTTCGCCGTTTGTCAAAAGCGTTGGGCGAGGTTGGCGAGGCTGTCTCGCTGGATGGCGGCCAGTCGGCGGCGGAGGACCCAGCGTTCGATGCGACCGAAGGGGCCGCCGGGGAACTCGACGTCGAGGGTGTGGGTGACGTCGGTGCCGGTGCCGGAGGACGAGGGCGAGAGGGTCCAGCGGCTGACGAAGCGGGCGCCGATGACGACGGACTCGGCCAGCTCGTGGCCGGTGTGGGCGACGGTGACCTCGCTGACGCCCAGGAGGTCGTGGCGGAGGATGGTGGTCTCGCCGAAGAAGCGGTCGCCGGGCTCGAGGGGCACGTGCACGTCGGGCGCCGAGACGCTGCGGAGCTCGGTCATCCAGGAGGGACGGCGCTCCGGATCGGCCAACAACGGGTACACGTCAGAGGGCGGAGCGGGGACGTGGACCGAGGCGGAAGAGGACGCAGGATGGGAACGCACCCAAGTGGAACTAGCACGAGACCCGATGTTAGGCTGACCTAACAATATGTTGCCGTCTCTCCTTATCATGCTGCGTGAGGGATTCGAGGCCGCCCTGGTGGTCTCGATCGTGTTCGCCTACCTGAGGCGGATCGAGCGCCTCGACCTCAGCCGGTGGGCGTGGCTCGGGGTGGCGGCGGCGGTGGCGGTGGCGTCGCTGATCGCCGTCGTGATCCACCTCACCATCGGCAGCCTCGACGGCGTGGCCCGCCTGCGGGCGTTCGCCATCGTGTCGCTGGCGGCGGCGGCCGTGCTCACGTGGATGATCTTCTGGATGCGCCGCCAGAGCCGGGCCATCAAGGGCGACATCGAGCACCACATCGACGACGCCCTGGCCAGCGGGGGCAGCAAGGTCGGGCGGGCGGTGGCGCTGGTTGCCTTCCTCGCCGTCCTGCGAGAAGGCGTCGAGGCCTCGCTGTTCCTCATCGCCGCGGCCACGTCGGCCGCCGGCACCCAGGTGCTGTTCGGCGCCCTCGCGGGCACGGCCATCGCCGCGGTCCTCGGCGTGCTCGTCTACCTGGGCGGCCGCCGCCTGCCGATGAAGGCCTTCTTCACCGTGACCGGCATCATCATCATCGTCTTCGCCGCCGGCCTCCTGGCCCGCACCGTGCTCTTCCTCCAAGCGGCCGGCGACCTGGGCACGATCCACGACAACGTCTACGACCTCACCGGGTTCGCCTGGCTGACGCAACATACGGAGGTCGGCAAGTTCCTCGCGGCCATGTTCGGCTGGGACCCGCGCCCCTCGACCGAGCAGGTGATCGCCTGGGCCGCTTACCTCGTCCCGGTCACGCACCTGTTCCTGCGGGGCAACAGCGCCCCGCCGCCCCAGCGCGTAGCGTCGGGCCATGCTGCGGGTGCTGACGCTCAACCTCTGGAACCTGTCGGGCCCGTGGCGGCAGCGCCGGGAGGAAGTCCTCGCGTGGCTGGCCCGACTCGAACCTGACGTCGTCTGCCTCCAAGAGGTCGTCGACGACGGCGAGCGCAACACCGCCCGCTGGCTGGCCGACAAGGCCGGGTTCGCGGGCTGCACCTTCGCCGGGGTCGAGGCCCGGCCGGGCTCGTTGTTCGGTCCCGCCATCCTGGCAAGGTCGGCCCTCGACTTCGAGGCCTCGTACCCGCTGCCCAACGAGCCAGGTCCGACCGACATCGTGCGCATGTTGGTCCATGCCCGCATCGGCGGCGTCGACGTCTTCAACACCCACCTCACGTGGCTCTACGAGTCCGGGGCACTGCGGGAGAACCAGGTCGCCCGCATCGACGAGCTCATCACCGAGCACGCCTCGCCCACCTCTCCCCTGCCGCCCATCCTGGCCGGCGACTTCAACGCCGACCCCGACTCCACCGAGATCCGCTTCCTCTCCGGGCTCGCTTCCTTGGGCGGCCGCAGCACGTACTTTCAGGACGCCTGGCGGGTCGCGGGCGGTCGGGGGCCGGGCTACACGTGGGACAACCACAACCCCTTCGCCGCCGCCGAGTTCGAGCCCGACCGGCGCATCGACTACGTCTTCGTGGGCTGGCGCAAGGCCGGCGGCGCCGGTCGGGTCGAGTCGTGCCGGGTCGTGTGCGACCGGGCGCTGACCGGCACCTACCCCACCGACCACTTCGGGGTGCTGGCCGAGGTCTCGACCGGCGACTAGCGCGCCAAGGTCAACCGGCCGGAGCCCACCGCTCGGCCCAGGCGAACTGTTCGGCCAGCACGTGCAACACCGATTCGCGGGCCAGGTACCCGTGGCTCTCGTGGGGCAACAACACCAGGCGGGCCACGCCACCGAGGCCCTGCAGCGCCTGGAACAAGCGCTCGGACTGCACGGTCAGCGTTCCCGGGTTGGCGTCCTCGGCGCCGTGGATCAACAGCAGCGGCGTGCGCAGGCGGTCGGCGAAACGGAAGGGCGACATGGCGTCGTACACCGAGGCCGCCTCCCAGAAGTTGCGGCGCTCGCTCTGAAAACCGAAAGGCGTGAGCGACCGGTTGTAGGCGCCGCTGCGGGCGATGCCGGCGGCGAACAGGTCGGTGTGGGCCAGCAGGTTGGCGGTCATGTACCCGCCGTAGCTGTGGCCCGCGACCACGACGCGGGAACGGTCGACGATGCCGTCGTCGTCCAAGGCGTCGACGTGGGCCCGGGCCGCCGAGGTCACCTGCTCGACGTAGGTGTCGTTCATCGTCTCGGGGTCGCCGATGACCGGCATGGTGGCGTCCATCAACACCGCGTAGCCCCGCAACAGGAACCAGACCGGCATGAGCGCCGTCAGCCGGGTGAAGCCCTGGTCGCTGGTCCGCACCTGGCCGGCGGTATCGGCGTCGCCGTAGTCGAGCGGGTACGCCCACAACACCAGCGGCAGGCGCCCGTGTACCGCGGGGTCGTGGCCAGGCGGGAGGTGGAGCACGCCCGACAACGCGACGCCGTCGGGCCGGTGATGGGTGCGGATGCGCTTGCTCGCCCCGGTCAACTGCGGGTGGGGATCGGCGAACGACGTGATCCACCGGCGCCCGCCGCCGGGCGCGATGACGACGAAGTTGGGCGGCTCGGTCGTGCTCTCCCGGCGCACCAGCACCGAGCCGCGGTCGTCGCCGACCAGCGCGACCACGGGCTCGAGGGCGCCGGCCGGGCTGGCGTGCAAGCGAACCTTCGACCCGGTGACCACGTCGAAGCGGTCGAGGAACGGGCGGTTGCCCTCGGGCGTGGCCCCGGTGCCCCGCAGGAAGATGGCGTCGCCGTCGGCGATCACCAGCACCCGCCCGTCGGCCCGCCGTTCGACCAACGGCAGGCCCGGGTTGGCGTAGGCGTCGTTGGCCGACAGGTCGAACACCACCGACGCCGACGACGGATCGCGCACGTCGACGCGGGTCGTGGTGCGCCACCGCCGGTCGCGGTCGTGCTCGAGGACGAGGAGCTCGCCGTCGGCGGCCAGGTCCCACCAACCGAGGCAACGGTGCCGGGTGCGGAAGGCCTCGGCCGGCGAACCGCCGCCGTCCTCCAACGACCATCGCATCACCAGGTCGCGATGCTCGGCCGCGGTCGTTGGGTCACCGCCGTCGAGCGCCTCGAGCCACAGCAGGGTGGCGTCCTCGGTCTCCTCCCACTCGACGTTGCGGGGGCCCATGGGCACGCCGTGGCGCGGCACCTCGTCGGCCACCGGCAACGTCGCTACCGTGTGCTCGACCTCGCCACTCGACGCCGACCACACCTCGATCCGCTGGGGGAAGCGCGAGCACGGGACACGGAACGAGAACGGCCGCTCGGACACGTACACGAGCAGGCGGCGACCGTCGGGCGAGTCGGCGAACCAACGGAGGAGGCCCGGCCGCCCGAGGGCGGTGACGGCGCCGGTCGAGGCGTCCACCCGCACGAGTTGGGTGGTGGCCAGCGCCTCGAAGCGGTCCTCGTCGACGGCCGAGGTCAACAGGTCCTGGAACGTGAACATCTGACTCGACTTGCCGGCCGTCTCCTGCACGTGCGGTTCGACGACGCCGGCTGGCAACGGCGCCGCATCGGCCGGCACCGCCAGGGCGAACAACTGCGAGCTGTCGCGACTCCAACGGATGGGGCCGGCGCTCCCACCCAACTGGCCGCCGGTGAGGATGTCGACCACCCGCAGCCCGCGCGACAGCGGCCGGGCGGTGGCGGTGGCGGCGTCGCCTATCCAGGGCTCGACGCCGTCGTCGGCGTCGACGGTGAAGACGAAGCGCCGGCTGTCGGGCGACCACGTGGGCACACTGACGGCGGCGCCGACCGGCAACTCGACCGGGCGGTGCACGCCGGAATCCACGTCCACGATGGTGAGCCCGATCAGCCGCAGGGTCCGTTGCCGGCACCGGCGATCGGGGTCGACGCGCACACCCGCCAACCGGAGGAACGGCCGGGCCAGCAGGGCGATGGGCGGGTGCGACTCGTAGTGGATCAGCACCAGGCGCCGGCCGTCCGGGCTCACCGACACCGCCGGCGTCGGAGGCGAGTCGATGATGGCGACGACGTCCTCGTCGGGGACGAGGTACGGCACTCAGTCGGCCACGTCGGCGAGGTGGGCGGCGTCGTTGAAACGCACCAACGTCCAGCGCTCGTCGACCAGGCGCCATTCGGTGATCGAGGTGTTGTCGATCTGGACCCGGAAGGGCAACTTCATCGGCAGGTCGGCCAGGGCGATGAGGGCGGCCTCGATCACCCCGCCGTGGCACGCCACCACGACGGTGCCGCCCTTGTGTACGTCCTCGGTGAGGCGGTTCAGCTCGCGCCCGACCCGTAGGACGAAGTCGGCCCAGCTCTCGGCGCCCGGCGCCCAACCCCGGTAGGGGTTCGACGTCGGCGGCCACTCGTACAACGCGGTGAACTCCGACCACGGCATACCGTCGATCTCGTCGCCCGGATGGACCTCGCACAGCTCGCACTGGGTACCGACGGCCGGCGCCGGGTCGCCGAGCGCGGCGGCCACGATCTCGGCGGTCTCGATGGCCCGGGGAAGGATGCTGGCGTAGAGGGCGACCGGCCCCTCGATCTCTCCCGTCCGCTCCAGCCGCCGGCGGAGGGCGGCGGCCTGGCGCCGGCCCAGGTCGGAGAGGCCGGTGCAGCCCTTGGGCCCGCCGACGACCTCGTCGACGGCCGACTGGGCCTGGCCATGGCGGATCAGCAGGAGGCGGGTCACGCCCCGTTTGTACTACGCCAATTGCTCGACGAACTTCTCCAACTGCTTCAGGTTGCGGCACTCGAACACGCCGTCGCAATGGGCGCCGTACTCGCTGACGATGGAGTCGCCCGTGTCCCAGTAAGCCCGGGGCTCGGGGTTGAGCCAGAAGACGTGGCGGGCCCGCTGCTCGATCTCCTTCACCACCCACGCCTGGGAGGCGTGGTAGTTGTTGCGGGCGTCGCCGAGGAGGATCACCGTCGACTTCTTGGTGATCTCCTTGCCCCACTTGTTCCAGAAGGTCTCGAAAGCGTGGCCGTAGTCGGAGTGGCCGTCGACCCAGATGACGTCGGCCTCGGTGTTGATGCGGTGGACGGCGTCCATCACGTCCTCGACGCCTTCGAAGTACGAGGTGACCTCGTCGATGCCGTCGATGAAGACGAACGAACGCACCTTGGAGAACTGCGACGAGATGGCGTAGACGAACTGGAGGGTGAAGCGGGCGAAGGCGGCCACCGAACCGCTGATGTCGGCCACCACGACGATCTCGGGCTTGGCCGGGCGGGGGTACTTGAACTTGGGCTCGGCGGGCACGCCGCCGTAGGACAGCGAGTGCCTGACGGTGTTGCGGAAGTCGAGCGGCCCCTTGCGTCCGTGGCGGCGCTTGCGGGCCAGGCGCACGGCCAGCTTCCGGGTCAGCGGGTAGATCGCCCGCCGCAGCATCGACAGCTCTTCCCGTGAGGCGTGCATGAAGTCGACCTCTTCCGGCAACGGCTTGCGCAGCGTCTTGGCCATCGCCTCCGCGCCCCGGTCGGCGACCAGGCGGCGACGGATCTCGGCCTCGATCTCCTTCTTGAGCTTGTCGATGCGGTCCGCGTACTCGTCCCGCGTCAGGCGCTCCTCGAGGTCGGACTGCTTGCCGTCGGCCGTGTCCTGGGCCTGTTGCATGAGCCGTTCGAGGACGCCGTCGAGGTCGAGGTTGCGCAGCGTGCGGTAGAGGTAATAGGTGCCGCCGACGGGCCGGCCCGGCTCCATGCCCGAGAAGCGCTGCACGGCTTGGCGGGCGATGGCCTTGAGCATGGCTTCGTCGGCGTTCTGCAACGCCTTGTAGAGCATCTCGGCCAGTTCCTCTGGCGTCATGCCCTCGAGCCCGCCGCCCTGTTGCTGCTGCTGGCCCATCATCTCGTCGATCATCTGGGCCAGGGCTTCGTCGTCGGCGTCGTGGTCGGCGATGTTGTAGTGCGGGCCCCGCATCGAGAAGTAGACCTCGAACACGGTCTCGAACGTCTTCCAGTGGCCGTTGTTCTTGACCAGCGTGGCCGCCAGCGCGTACTTGAAGGCGTCGCGATCCTCGATGGGGATGTGCTGGATCGCCTCCATGGCGTCGAGGTTCTCGGTGAGCGACACCGGGAGGCCGGCGTTGCGCAGCTCCTGGATGAAGCCGGCGAGCAGGTCGAGCATGGTCTTAGCGCGCGCCGTTGGTCGACAGTTCCTTGGCCGCCTTGGTGATGTCGGATTGGTACTTCAGGAGGATGTGGAGCGTCTCCTTGGCCTGCTCGGCGTCGATGTTCTCGATGCCCAGGAGGACGAGGGTGCGGGCCCAGTCGATCGTCTCGCTGACCGACGGGTGCTTCTTGAGCTCGAGGCTGCGGATGCTGCGGACGATGCGCACGATCTGGTCGGCCAGGTGGTCGCTCACGTCGGGGACCCGGGTGAGGACGATCTCCTTCTCCCGTTCCAGCGTCGGGTAGTCGAGGTGGAGGTAGAGGCAGCGGCGCTTGAGGGCCTCGCTCAGCTCTCTGGTGTTGTTCGACGTGAGGAAGACGAGCGGGATCTGGGTGGCCTCGATGGTGCCGAGCTCGGGGATCGACACCTGGTAGTCGGACAGGATCTCGAGCAAGAGGGCCTCGGTCTCGATCTCGACGCGGTCGACCTCGTCGATCAGCAGGACGACCGGGTCCTTGCTCCGGATGGCTTCGAGCAGTGGGCGGGTGAGCAGGAAGTCCTCGCCGAAGATGTCCTCCTCGATCTCGGTCCACTTGCCTTCGCCGCCCTCCTCGACCACCCGCTGGGCCTGGATGCGGAGGAGTTGCTTCTTGTAGTTCCACTCGTACAGGGCCTTGGATTCGTCGAGGCCCTCGTAGCACTGGAGCCTGATGAGGCGGGCGCCCGTCATGCGGGCCGTGCTCTTGGCCAGCTCGGTCTTGCCCGTGCCCGCCGGGCCCTCGACGAGGATCGGCTTCTGGAGCCGGTCGGCCAGGTAGACGACGCCGGCGATGCCCTCGTCGGCGAGGTAGTCGACGCCCTGCAGCGCTTCACGGACAGCCGGGACGGACTCGAATCGGTGGTCGGCCATAGTGCCGGGCAGCCTACTCGGGCACTTGACCGACCGGTCTAGTTTTGGCCGCCGGTCTAGAGCCGGATCTGGCCGTTTCCGGTGACGACGTACTTGGTGGTCGTCAGCTCGCGGAGGCCCATGGGGCCGCGGGCGTGGAGCTTCTGGGTGGAGATGCCGATCTCGGCGCCGAAGCCGAACTCGCCGCCGTCGACGAAGCGGGTGGAGGCGTTGACGAGGACGGCGGCGGCGTCGACCTCGTGGGTGAACCGTTGGGCGGCGTCGAGGGAGGTGGTGACGATGGCCTCGGAGTGGCCCGAGCCGTAGCGGTTCACGTGGTCGATGGCAGCGTCCAACGAGTCCACGACCGCGACCGACATCTTCAAGTCGAGGAACTCGGTGGCGAAGTCGTCGTCGGTGGCCGCCCCGATCGAGGGGACGATCGAGCGGGCGGCGGCGTCGCCCACGAGCTCGACGCCGTCGAGGGCCTCCGCGGCCCGGGGCAGGAAGTCGGCCGCCACCGACGAGTGCACGACCAGCGACTCGGCGGCGTTGCACACCGAAGGCCGGGACGTCTTGGCGTTGACGACGATCGACAGGGCCATGTCGAGGTCGGCCGACGAATCGACGTACACGTGGCAGTTGCCGTCGCCGTCGATGACGTAGGGCACGGTGGCGTTGGCCAGGATGGCGGCGATCAACGACGTGCCGCCCCGCGGTATCAGGCAGTCGATCACGCCCCGCAACCGCATGAACTCGACCGCCGACTCGCGGGACGTGTCCTCGACCAACACCAGCGAGTCGGCCGGCAACCCGGCCTTGGCCAAGCCCTCACGCAGCACGCCGGCGATGGCCACGTTCGAGGTGATGGCCGCCGACGAACCCCGAAGGAAAGCGACGTTGCCCGACTTCACGCACAGGCCGGCGGCGTCGGAGGTCACGTTGGGCCGGTTCTCGTAGATGATGCCGACGACGCCGAGCGGCACCCGCACCCGGTCGATGTGGAGCCCGTTCGGGCGGGTCCAGCCCTCGACGACCTGGCCCACGGGATCGGCGAGCCCGGCCACGTCCCGCAGCCCTGCCGCCATCGACGCCACCCGCCGTTCGTCGAGTCGCAGCCGGTCGATCACCGTCGGCGACGTGCCCGCGTCGGTCGCCCGAGAGACGTCGACCGCGTTGGCCGCCAACACGTCGGCCGTGCGCTCGACCAAGAGGTCGGCGGCCACCAGCAGGGCGGCGTCCTTGGCCGCGGTCGGCGCCAGGGCCAAGGCCCGGGACGCCGCCTTGGCCCGCGCGCCGAGGTCTGCGAGGCTGGCGGTCGTGGGCGTGTCGGCCATCTGCACAATCTACCGGCGCGCGCTCCCGATCATCCTGCTCGGCCTGCTGGCCGGGGCCGGGGCCGCGTGCGGCAGCACCGGCGGCGCCACCGAGGCCGACCCGCCCGTCACCGCCTGCGCCCTCTTCTCCCCAACCGCCGTGGCCCAGGTGCTCGGCACTCCCGTCGACCCGCCCATTCCGAGCGCCGGCGGCGGCACCGACGCCCTTGCCGGCCGCAGCGGCTGCGCCTGGGCCACGACCGACGGGACCAAGGCCGTGCTCGTCCAACTCGTGCGCACGGCCGACATGTCCGACCAGGTCCGCCGCACCGGCTTCAGCGCCGAGGCCCGGTTCGCGGCCGCGGCCAAACGCCACCCCGACGAAGCCGCGGCGAGCAGCACGACCGACTTCTTCGTCGAGGAAGAGGCCACCCTCCACGTGCTCTACGCCGACTCGTACCTCACCATCGAGGTGGCGAGTACCCCGCCCGACACGGCCGCGCCCATCGCCCGGGCCCTGGCCGGACAGGCCACGCGGAAGCTGGGCAGACTGAGCGCCCCATGAGCCACGACAACCTGCTGGAGGAACCGGTCGGCCGGTTCGTCGACGAGCTCACGCCGGTGCTGGCCGACATCGCCGGCGACGTGATCCCGGGCGTGCCCACCGACAAGCCGCCGGCCGACGTCACCGTCGAGGCCTACAACATCGTCGCCGCCTTCATCGACATCGACCGCCGCCAGACCGACGCCGAGCTCTGGTCCTTCGTCGCTACCTTCGCCCCTCGCATGGCGTCGTCGCTGTCGATGGCCACGCCCGACGACGTCCGCAAGGCCGGCCTGGTCACCGGCAAGCGGGCGTGGCTGGCGGCGCCGTCGCTGTTCTTCGACATCCTCGTCGAGACCGACCGCATCCACCGCACGTCGAACGCCTGGCGCTACTACGAGCTGGCCATGGACCTGGCCCATGCGGTGTGCGCCGCCGACGACGTGCCAAGCGACGACGAGCTCGCCGGCATCGAGCGCTTCCGCAACGTGCTGTTGCGGTCCATCGACCGGGGCGGCCTGCCCCGGCCTGGTGGCGCCGCCGGGGCGCCGGCTTCGGCCGCGGCCGCGGCCCGCCCGCCGGCCGCGCCCCAGGAGCCGGCCCGGCCGATCGAGGAGCTGCTGGCCGAGCTCGACGGGTTGGTCGGCCTGGCCCCGGTGAAAGCCGAGGTCAAGCTGGTGGCCAACCTGCTGCGGGTGCAGGGCCTGCGCAAGGAGCGGGGCCTGCCGGTGAGCGAATCGAGCCGCCACCTGGTCTTCACCGGCAACCCCGGCACCGGCAAGACGACCGTCGCCCGGTTGTTGTCACAGGTGTACCGCACACTGAAGGTCGTGGAGAAAGGACACCTCGTCGAGACCGACCGGGCCGGGCTGGTCGCGGGCTACGTCGGCCAGACCGCGCTCAAGGTCACCGAGGTCTTCGAGTCGGCCATCGGCGGGGTGCTGCTGATCGACGAGGCCTACGCGTTGGCCCGGGGCGGCGACAACGACTTCGGCCAGGAGGCCACCGACACCTTGGTCAAGCTGATCGAAGACCATCGCGACGAGATCGTGGTGATCGCCGCCGGCTACCCCGACGAGATGCACGAGTTCATCGAGTCGAACCCCGGCCTGCGGTCCCGCTTCCCGAAGACGATCCACTTCCCCGACTACACGACCGACGAGCTGGTCTCGATCTTCGGGTCGATGTGCGAGAAGGCGTCGTACACGTGCCCGGTCGCGGCGTCGGCCGCCGCCCGTTCCTACCTCGATGCCCAGGTACGGGACAAGGGGTTCGGCAACGGCCGGTTGGTGCGCAACCTCTTCGAGGCGACGATGGCCCACCAGGCCAGCCGGCTCGTGGCCATCGCCAACCCGACCAACGAGCAGTTGATGGAGCTGCTGCCCGAGGACGTGTGCGCCTGATGGCGGGGCGACTCCTGGCCCTCTTGGCCGCCGCCGCCATGGTCGTGGGCGCGGTCGTGTACCGGTCTTCGCGGGACTCGACGGCGTCGGCACCGCCTGCTCCCGCGGCCGTGGTCGTGTGCGCGTCGGAGCTCGGAGCGGTGTGCGATGCGATCCCGGGCGCGACCGTCGAGGCCGCCGCGGTCACCGCCGACCGGCTCCTGGCCGCCCGTTCGATGGCCGAGGCCGGCGTGGCCGCGTGGCTGGCGCCGGGGCCCTGGGCGGCGATGGTCGACGCCGGCCGGGCCCAGGGTGCGCCGAAGCTCTTCCGCGGTTCGTCGGAAGCGTTGGGCCACACGTCGCTGGTGGCCGTGGTTCGCAAGGGCCAGACGCCGGCGACGTGCGGCCCAGGCCCGGTCTCGTGGAAGTGCATCGGCGACGCCGCCCAGAACCCGTCCTTCCGCATTGGCGCCGACCCCGCGCGCTCGGCCATCGGGTTGCTGGTGCGGGCGGCGGCGCTGACCGGCTTCATCGGCAGCACCCAGTTCGGGTCGAACGACGTCGAAGGGCCACCGGGCGACTGGCTCTCGAACCTCGACGACCGTCTGGCCGCGGCCCCCGGGTTCGGGGCCAGGTCACTCGGCGACTTCCTGGTGCAGCAGGGCTCGGGCGGCGTGTTCCTCACCACCGGTGCCGCCGCCGACGGCGCCCCGCGGGCCGGCTTCGACGTGGCCACGCCGGTACCGGCGGCGACCATCGAGGCGGTGCTGGCCTTCACCGGCGGCGACCACGGAGGCGTGCCGGTGGGCACGGTCACCTCCGCGTTGCGCGCCGCCAAATGGGAGCCGGGGCCGATGGCCGGGAACGGCGGGCTACCCTCGCCCGGCGTGCTGCTGGCGCTGCGGGAGGTCGTGAGATGAGACGTTGGATAGCGATCGGGGCGGCGGTGGCCGCGCTGGTCGCGGGCGCGTGCTCGGTCAACGTCAAGGGCAACAACCAGAACGTGAGCGGCGGCGACATCCCGTCGGGGTGTACCGGCGTCGACGTGGCCACCTCGCCCGAGAAGTTCGACCTGCTGACCAAGCTGGCCGAGGCCTTCAACCGCAGCGACGCGGCCAAGAACGCCAAGCCGTGCGCCTTCGTCCGCATCACCAAGACGTCGTCGGGCGTGGGGGCCCAACTGCTGGCCGACGGTTGGCCCGACCCGGCGCGCGACGGCCCGAAGCCCACGGTGTGGTCGCCGGCGGCGTCGTCGTGGGGCGCGATCCTCAACCAACGGCTGCAGGCCAAGGGCCAGCCGCCGATGGCGCCCAACGACGCCAAGCCGTTCATGGTCACGCCGTTGGTGATCGCCATGCCCAAGCCGATGGCCGACGCCCTCGGCTACCCGGCCACGCCCATCGGCTTCGGCGACCTGCTGGCCCTGGCCAAGGACCCGAGCGGCTGGGCCAGCAAGGGCCACCCCGAGTGGGGGCCGTTCAAGCTCGGCAAGACCAACCCCAACTTCTCGACCAGCGGGCTGTCGGGGACGATCGCCCAGTACTACGCGGCCACCGGCAAGCAGAGCGACCTCACGCTCGAGGACATCAACCGGCCCGAGGTCGATGCGTTCATGCGGGGCGTCGAGTCGTCGGTCGTCCACTACGGCGACATCACGCTGACGTTCCTCAACAACCTGTACCGCAACGACCGCTCGGGCGCCGGCCTCACCTACGTGTCGGCGGTGGCCGTCGAGGAGAAGTCGATCATCGACTACAACCGGGGCAACCCCGACGGCATCCTCGATCCGGGCGAGCAGCCCCGCAAGCCCCGGGTGCCGTTGGTGGCGGTGTACCCGAAGGACGGGACGCTGTTCTCCGACAGCCCGTTCTACGTCCTCGACGCCAAGTGGGTGGCGGCCAAGGAGAAGGCCGCGGCGCGGGTGTTCGAGACGTTCGTGCAACGGCCGGAGAACCAGCGCAGCGTGCTCGACTTCGGCTTCCGTCCCGGCAATCCGTCGGTGGCCGTGGCCGACCCGATCGTGGCCGCCAACGGCGTCGACCCCGCGCAACCGCAGACGACGCTGGGCGTGCCCGCGCCCGAGGTCCTCACCAAGCTGCTCGACAAGTGGGGCGAGCAGCGCAAGGGCGCCAAGGTGTTGTTGGTGATCGACGTGTCGGGGTCGATGGGCGAGGAGGTCGGCGGCGGCGACACCAAGCTCGACCTGGCCAAGCGGGCCTCGATCGACGCCCTCGACGAGTTCAAGGCCGACGACCTGGTCGGGCTGCGGATCTTCTCGACCGACATCAGCCCGAAGGAGCCCAAGTCCTATCTCGACCTCGTGCCCATCGGGCCCATCGGCGAGAACCGGGAGGCCATCAGCACGCGCATCGCCTCGCTGACGCCGACCAACGGGACGCCGCTGTACCGGACGGCGACGGCGTCGTTCGAGTTCATGAAGGCGGCGTTCGACCCGGCCCGCATCAACGCCGTCGTGCTGCTCACCGATGGCCGCAACGAGGATACGTTCACCGACCTCAACGCCACGCTGTCGTCGTTGCGGGCCGGCTCGGAGGGGCAGTCGACCGCGCCCGTCCGGCTGTTCACCATCGCCTACGGCCAGGACGCCGACAAGGCCACCCTCAAGCGGCTGGCCGAGGCCACCAACGCCGCCGCCTACGACGCCTCCGACCCCCAGACGATCAGCAAGGTGTTCACCGCCGTCGTCTCCAACTTCTAATGCCCGCTTTCGGCCACGAGCGCGTGCCAGGGCCTGTGGATATGGCCGAAAGCGAATGATTGCCCGGCTGCCCGCGCGGGTGCGGACGCCAGCGGTGGCGCGCGCGGTGGTGTCGCCGTCGGCCATCCTGCTGGCGGGGGCGGGGACGGCCATCGGGATCGCCACCGGGTTGGGGCCGGCGGCGGTGGCGCTCGGCGCGCTCGGGTGGCTCGTGCGGGTGGCGATGGCCGTGCCCCGACGGCCTGCGGGCGACAACATCGACCCGTTCGGTGTCAGCGAGCCGTGGCGGCGGTTCGTGTCGGACGCGCAGCAGGCCGAGCGCAAGTTCGACGCGGTGGTGGCCAGGTCGAGGAGCGGTCCCATCCAGGAGCGGCTCCAGGTGATCGGCGCCAGGATCGGCGACGGCGTGTCCGAGTGCTGGAGCATCGCCCGCCAAGGCGACGCCCTCGACGCCGCCCTCAAGTCGCTCGACGTGCAGGGCATCGAGCGGGAGTTGGCCCAGGTCCAGGAGGAACGGCGTTCCGGCTCGGGTAGCGGGGCCGGCGCCGACGCCGAGGCCTCGCTGGCCCGCACCCAGGCGGCCATCGAATCGCAGTTGGCGTCGGCGCAACGGCTCAGGTCGGTGGCCCAGGACGCGGCCAACCGGCTGCGGTTGTTGAACGCCCAACTCGACGAGGCCGTGGCCCGATCGGTCGAGGTCTCGCTGTCGGCCGGCGACGTCAGCCAGCTCGGCCCGCTGACCGACGACGTCGAGGGCGTGGTCGGCGAACTCGAATCGCTGCGCCAGGCCCTCGAAGAGACTTCCGGCACACGCGGGGCGACGGCGGGCGGGTCGGCGTAACCTTCCCGCCATGTTCAAGCTCTTGCGCCGAGTCGGGCGCTACATCACCGCCGCCCTCACCGGGAAGTTCAACGAGGTCGCCGATCCCAAGGTGCAGCTCGAGCAGGCGATCATCGAGGCCCAAGACCAGCACCGCAAGCTCAAGGAGCAGGCGGCCAACGTCATCGCCAACCAGAAGCAGACCGAGATGCGCCTCAACCGCTCGATGGAAGAGCTCGAGCGGCTCAACACCCGGGCCAAGCAGGCGGTGCTCATGGCCGACGACGCCCAGAAGGCCGGCGACACCAAGAAGGCCACCGAGCTCACCAACGCGGCGTCGTCGTTCGCCTCGCAGCTCATCGGCACCGAGAAGGAGGTCGAGTCGCTCAAGCAGCTCTCGCTCCAGGCGACCCAGGCGTCCGACCAGGCCAAGACCGCGGTCCAGCAGAACTCGGTCGCCCTGCAGAAGAAGCTGACCGAGCGCCAGAAGCTCCTGAGCCAGCTCGACCAGGCCAAGATGCAGGAGCAGATGAACAAGGCCATGGCCTCGCTGTCCGAGGCCGTCGGCCAGGACGTGCCCACCTTCAACGAGGTGCGGGACAAGATCGAGCAGCGCTACGCCAAGGCGCTCGGCGCCAGCGAGGTCCAGGGCGAGACCGTCGAGACCCGGATGCTCGAGGTCGAGCAGGCGGCCATGGACTCCGAAGCCCAGGCCCGCCTCAGCCAGATCCGCAGCCAACTCGGCCTGGAGGCGGCGACCACGCCCGCCCCGGCCCCGACCGAGGCCGAGGGCACGACCGCCTAAAGCCGTTCCGTTTTGGGTGCCAGAGCTCACGCCCTGGCGTGAGCTTTGGGACCCAAAACGGGGTGGTCAGGGGAGGACGACGAGGTCGTCGCGGTGGACGACTTCGTGGGGAAGGTCGGGGGGGAGGTCGGTGGTGCGGCGGCCGGCCCACTCGGCGACCCGGGAAGACGGGTGGCGGACGAGGCCCTTGGCGAAGACCTTGCCGTCGGGGCCGGCGATCTCGACCGCGGCCTCGGCATCGAAGGACCCCGACACCGAGATCACGCCCGCGGGCAGGAGCGACGTGTTGCGTTCGACCAGGGCGCGCCGGGCGCCGTCGTCGACCACGACCGTGCCCGAGGCGCCGACGGCGAAGGCGATCCAGAGCTTGCGGGCCGGCAACCGCTTGGCCCGGTCGTGGGGCCGCACGACCGTGCCCGCGCCCGGCTCGCCGGCGACGGCCGCAGCCAGCACGCCGGGACGAGACGCCCCGGCGATGACGGCCCGCACGCCCGACCACGCCGCCATCTTGGCCGCGGCGAGCTTCGACGCCATGCCCCCGCTCCCCCGCTCGGAGCCGGAGCCGCCGGCCTGCTTCTCGAGCTCGTGGTCGATCGAGACGATCTCCTCGATCAGCGAAGCGTCGGCGTGCAAGCGGGGGTCGGCGGTGAACATGCCGGGCGTGTCGGTCAGCAGCACCAGCGTGTCGGCCGCGACCAGGTGGGCCACCAGCGCCGCCAGCCGGTCGTTGTCGCCGAAGCGGATCTCGTCGTCGGCGATGGCGTCGTTCTCGTTGACGATCGGCACCACGCCGAGCTCGAGCAACCGCAGCACCGTCTGGCGGGCGTGCAGGTACTGCGACCGGTGGACGAAGTCGAGGGGCGCGAGCAGCACCTGCCCGCCGACCAGGCCGTGCTCGGCCAGCACCTCGTCGTAGACCCGCATCAACCGGCTCTGCCCGACAGCCGCAACCGCCTGCAACGTGGCCAGGTCGTTCGACGGGCGGGTCATCGACAGCGCCGGCAGCCCGGCGGCGATGGCGCCCGACGTCACGACGATGACCCGGTGACCGCCGCCTTCGGCCGAGCACAAGCCCGCGACCTCCCCGCACAGCTTGGCGATGGCCGAGCGGTCGATGCGGCCTTCCTCGCTGGTGATCGACGACGTGCCGACCTTGACCACCACGGTGCTCATGTCAGCCGTCTTCGTACTCGAAGGAGAACCCGGCGATGTGGACGATGTCGCCGTCCGTAGCGCCTGCCTTGGCCAACGCCTTGTCGACCCCGAGCTTCTTCAGCCGCTGTTGCACGAAGGCCAGCGCCTCGGCCGAGGTGATGTCGTTCAACGCCACCGCCCGGGCCGCGGGCCGGCCC
>JAXDPV010000244.1:0-6728 GCA_034668185.1 Actinomycetota bacterium | reverse complement strand
CAGGTGACGATGACGGTGGTCGGGACCGCCATCAGCGGGACTGCCACCCTCACGTGGGTCGAGCCGATCGTCCTTCCCGCCGACCACGGAGCCCTGATCGGTGTCGCGTCCTCGCGTGACCGCCTGCTCGTCAGCCGCTACGACTGCCTGCACCGCATCGACGCGGTCGACGAGTCCGGCGTCGACACCTTGTTCGCCATGCTCCCGTACTCGTGCTCGGAGTCCTACCTCGCGGTCTCTCCTGGTCTCGGCGGATTCCGGCCGCGGGAGGTCTTCGCCGTGCAAGGAGCATCGGTGTTGCGCATCTCCGCCGACGGGTCCTCGGTCACGCCCTTCGCCGATATCGGCGAGGCGTCCGAAGGCATCACCTTCGACGAGGTCGGCAGCTTCGGATACCGGCTCATCGTGACGTCGACGTCCGGCAACGCCTTCGCGCTCACGGCCGCCGGCGCAATCAGCAAGATCGGCCAGTTCCCGGCCAGTCCGTCCGAGGGTCCCGCCATCGCTCCGCTCTCCTTCACGTCCGCGCCCGGCCACCTCCTCACCGCCGACGAGAACTCAGGGACGGTTTGGGACATGGACGCCGCGGGCTCGGTCAAGAAGTTCGCCGACGTCCCCGCCGCCGAAGCCGTCCACATCATCCCGGCCACGGTCTGCTCGTTCGGCACCACAGGTTCGTCGTGGTTCGCGGCCGAGCCGTGGAACCACTCGCTGGTACCCGTCCCGGCGTCGGCGTTCGCCGGGCACGCGGGCGCGGTGCTCGTCACGAGCGAGTACAGCGGGAACGTCACCCTCTTCGAGTCGACGCCTGCGGGTCTCACCACCCGCCTCATGGCGACCGGAATGACGCAGGTGGAGGGGTCGGCGTTCACCGACTGCTCCGTCCCGACGACCACCGAGCTGCGCGTCCCGGGGCCGCCGACCAACCTGTCGGCGCCGACCGTCGACGGCGCACTCACGGTCTCGTGGGGCCCGCCGTTGGTGTCGGGGTCGACAGCCGTCGACCGCTACCGGGCGACGATCTCACTCGGGGGTGCCGAGATGGGAACGGTCGTGGCGACTGACCTGGCGTCGCTCCACGCCGCGTTCGCGGGGCTCGTGAACGGCCAGACGTACAGCGTCACGGTGACCGCCCACAACCGCGTCGGCTGGGGTCCGCCGGCGGCCGTCGACGCGACGCCGCAGGCCCCGGCCCTCGTCCGGACGCTTCCGAGCGGCGGGCCCGTCGTGACCCTGGCGGCGACGGCGCCGACCAACAGCGCCCTCGCGGCAGACTTCGCTCCCTCGATCGTCGACGCCGATGCCGCCATCACCAGTTGGACGCTGATGTTCGGCGACGGGGCGCAGGCGACCGGCGCGGGCAAGCCCCCGCCGTGGGTGCGCCATACCTACCCGGCTGCGGGCGTGTACCTCGCCACGCTGGCGGCCACCGACGGGCTCGGCCGATCGGGCTCCAATGTGGCGACGGCCGTGGTCGTTGCAATCACCGTTGCCAACCTGGCGCCGACCATCGTGGCGGCGACGACGACGAGCGGGGTGGTCGGCGCCGCGTTCGACGCGCCGGCCTCGGCGGCCGGCCCAGAAGCCGGTGACCGGGTCGAAGTCACCGCGGCCGGCCTGCCCCCGGGGTTGACCTTCCCCGCACACGCCGTCGGGACGGGGTCGGTCGTCGGTCACCTCAGCGGCGTGCCCACCACGGCCGGGGTATTCACCGTCACCATCAGCGCAGCCGACGGCCACAATCCGGTCGTCACCGCGACGACAACGGTGACGGTGTCCGCCGAGCGTGTGCTGCACGACTGCACCTTGTCGGCACCTCCTGCGACCTTCGGTACCTCCTCCTCGCCGACGCCGCTGAGCGCCACCCTCGCCGACGCCAACGCCACGCCCGCGAGCGTCGCGGCCAAAGCCGTGTCGTTCACCGCGACCGACGCCGGCTCCGCCACGTTCGGCCCCTATGCCGGTTCGACCGACAGCCTGGGCGTTGCCTCCACCAGCGTCCGCTGGGCCGCCAACGTCTACGAGGTCGCCGCCACCTTCGACGGCGACACGACCTTCCGGCCCTGCGCCACGTCCTTCCCCGTGATCGTCACGGTCGCCGCGGCCCAGGCCAAGGCCACCGGTGGCGGGTGGATCTCGAACGGCTCCGGCCGGGTCTCGTTCGGGTTCAACGCCATCAACGACGTGACCGGGATGCACGGGCAACTCCAAGTTCGGGCGGCCAACAAGTCGACGTTCCACGGCACCACCGTCGACTCGCTCGCGGGGACGGCGACGTCGGCCCGGTGGTCCGGCCTCGGGAGCTGGAACGGTGCCCCCAGCTACCGTTACACCGTCGCCGTCACCGACGGGGTGGCGCGAGCGAAGGCCGGAGACACCATCTCGCTCACCGTCACCGCGCCCGGCGGCGCGGTCGTCCTCAGCACCAACGGTCCTTCGCCGCTAAAGGGCGGCACCATCGTCGTCCACTGAGTGAACCCCGCCGGGGAACTCAGGGAGCGAGGGCGGCCCTGAGCTGCTCGAGCCGTTCGGGCACGACCGTCCAGTTGACCCAGCGGCCGGCCTTCACGCCGGCGATCAGCCCGGCGTCGGCGAGCACCTTGGTGTGATGGCTGACGGTCGGCTGGCTCTTGCCGAGCGGCTCGATCAGGTCACACGAGCAGCACGTGCCGGCCGAGGCGATCATCGAGAAGAGCCGGAGGCGCACCGGGTCGGCGAGGGCGGCGAACGCCTTGGCCAGCTCGACGGCACGGGCGTCGGTGATCGGCTCGCCGAGCACGGAGCAGCAGTCGGCGATCGTCAACCGGGTCGTGGTCCGGGCTGCCATTCGAGAACCTCCAGGAGAACGTATTGACATCTGTCGATCAGTCGGTAAGAGTGCTGATCGACAGACATCAATCTATCGGAGGATCTCATGTCCCGGCTGCAACTCGCTCTCAACGTCCCCGACATCGACCGAGCCGTCGAGTTCTACTCCAAGCTGTTCGCCGCCGAGCCGAACAAGCGCAAGCCGGGCTACGCCAACTTCGCCATCACCGATCCGCCGCTCAAGCTCGTCCTCTTCGAGCAGCCCGGGGCCGACAACCGCCTCAACCACCTCGGCGTCGAGGTGGAGGACAGCGACGCCGTCTGGACCCACCAGGCCCGCCTCACCGACGAAGGCGTCGAGTCCACCGAGGACTCCGGCACGTGTTGCTTCGCCAAGCAGGACAAGGTCTGGGTCGACGGCCCCGACGGCGCTTGGGAGATCTACGCCGTCCTCGAGGACAGCGACTCGTTCAACCAGTGACCTAGACCTTGACCCGTTCGCCCGACGCCGCCGAGCGCTCGATGGCGTCGATGACCTGGTGGCGCCGGACGGCGTCGGCGAAGTCGGGCACGGTGCGCTTCCCGGTCTCCATGTCGTGGGCGAAGGCGGCGTACATGCGGCCGACGTTGAAGGCGGGCGATCCGTTCAGGGCCGTGAGCGCGCGCCATTCCTCGGTCAGCGCGGCCGGGACGGTCAGCTCCGAAAGCGGGTTGCGGCCCTGCGCTCCGGCGACGGTCACAGGAAAGATGCCGGGGAACGGGGCGTCGGCGGTGAGGCGCAAGGTGCCGTCGGTCCCGTTGATCTCCCACAGGAAACCGATGCCGCCGGCGACTGCCTCACGGATGTGGACACTGGCGGTCGCCCCCGACACCAGGGTGCCGATCACCGCGACCTGGTCGGGGGCAGTCTTCACGACCTCCTCGCCGGTCTCCTCGATCCTGACGAGCGGGCGGCGAAGGTCCGACAGCGCCGACAGTTCGGCGAACTCGCCGAGCACGTAGCCGAGGGTGTCGACGCTGTGGCCCACGGCGATCGTGAGCAGGTTGGCGCCGTTGGTGTCGTCGAGCATGTAGGCGTTGGCCTTGACCACGGCGTCGCCGGGCACCGACAGCCCGACCATGGTCGTCGACAACACCTCACCGACGTACCCGTCGCGGAGCAGCCCTTGGACGAACTCGATCGCCGGGGCTTGCCGCCCCTGCAATCCGACGACGGAGCGCACGCGCTGCTCGCGGGCGAGGGCGGCCATCGCCCGTGCGTCGTCGAGGTCACGCCCGAGGGGCCACTCGCAGTACACGGACTTGCCGGCGGCGAGTGCGGCCGAGACCAGCTCTCGATGGTGGGGGACCTTGACCGTCACCGCGACGACATCCACGTCAGGCAGGGCGACCAGTTCTTCGTGGTCGGAGAACACCGTGCCGACCCCGAAGGCCGAGGCCGCGGCCCGAGCCGACTCCGGGCTGTGGGCGCTCAGCGCCCGGATCTCGTAGTTCGGCAGCGCCCGCACCGCCGGGATGTGGGCGGCCGCGGCCCACCCCCGGTCGGGGCTGACACCGATGATGCCGACGTTCAATGTCACTCGAACGGTCGGGGGTTCAGGCGACCGGAGGCTTGGCCGCGGCGATCGCCTGGACCGACAGCTCGATCCGCACGTTCTTGCCGACGAGGAGGCCGCCGGTCTCGAGGGCCACGTTCCAGGTGAGTCCGAAGTCCTCCCGGTCGATGTCGGTCGCGGCGCTGAAGCCGACCCGCTCGTCGCCCATCGGGGAGGCGCTGCCGCCGTCGAAGTCGACCTGCAAGGTGATGGGCTTGGTGGTGCCGCGCACGGTCAGGTCGCCGACGACCTCCCACGTGTTGTCGCGCAGCGGCCTGACCGAGGTCGAAGCGAACGCAATCGTGGGGTAGTGCTCGGCGTCGAAGAAGTCCGCGCTCTTGAGGTGGGCGTCCCGGTCGTCGTTCCCGCTGCTGAGGCTGGCCACGCCGATCTCCACCTCGACGTGGGAGTCGACAGGGTCTTCGGCGATGGTGATCTGGCCGCGCACGTCGTCGAAGCGGCCGCGCACCTTGGTGATCATCAGGTGGCGACCGACGAACTCGACCGACGTATGGGGCTTGTCGATGGCGTAGGTCCCGGCGGCGGGGATCAGGCGGTCGTCGTGGGTGCGCAGCACGCTGATGGTTCGATCCGACATGAGGAGCAGCTCCTTCAGTTTGCTGATGTATCCACAATATCCGCCACGAATGGGTGTCATGTCAACAAAAAATCGGTAGGCTTGTCCCGATGGCGAAAACGCGATGGCTCGACGAACGCGAAGCCCACCTCTGGCGGACCTGGCTGCGCCTCAATCAGGAGCTGCTCGGCATCCTCGAAGACCAGATCAACCGGGAGGGCGGGCTGTCGGGAGCGGACTACGCCGTCCTCGTCCCGCTGTCGGCGGCGCCGGACGGGATGCTGCGCGCCCGCGAGCTCGGCCGCGAGATCCTGTGGGACCGCAGCCGGCTATCCCACCAGCTCGGGCGGATGGAGAAGCGGGGCCTGGTGGTCCGCGAGGAGTGCGTGGAGGACGCCAGGGGCGCCATGGTGCGCATGACCGACGCCGGCCGCGCCGCGATCAAACGGGCGGCACCAGGCCACGTGGCCGCCACCCGCCGGCATTTCTTCGACCACCTGTCGGACAAGGAAGTCGACCAACTCACGGCCGTGCTCGACCGCATCCTGGCCAACCTCGGATCGTGAGGATGGCCGGTGGCCCTGGCCGAAGCGTTGCCTCCGGCCAGGGCCCACAGGCAGTTAGGCCGGAGGTTGGCTGATGAAGTAGTTGGTGGGTTCGGCGATGAGGGTGCGGCCGCCGACGACGCCATGGGCCATCGCGTCAGCGGTGTTGGTGTTGGTGAAGTGGGCCTTGACCTCGATGGTGTGGATGCCGTTGCCGAGGTTGATGGCGACCCAGTTGAAACCGTTGGCCTGGGTGGTGTTCTCGACGTCCTTGATGCTCTCGCCCTGGGTGTCGAAGACGGTGGTGCGCTGGAACTCACGGTTGCAGAAGACGACGCGGCCGTCGTCGGTGCCGTCGGTGCCGGAGTTGGCACCGGAGGACGTGGGCCCGGGCACGACCGGGACGGGCTTGCCGTCGACCTCGACCCACACGTCGATCTTGGCGGTGTAGGCCTGGGTCTCGCTGCCGGTGTTTGTGATCGAGCTCAGGATGGTGCACTCGGCCGCCACTTGGAGGAGCAGGTCGGCGGGCGTCGACGTCTTCATCCGCGCCGTCATCAGCGTGGCCGTCGCGTTGGGTGCGGTGATGGAGGTCTTGCTGGCGGTGACCGTCATCTTGTCGGCCGGGAGGCTCGACGCCGCCCCTGCGTGGCCGCTCCATGCGTACACGCCGACGGCCACCAATAGGCCGGCGAGCACGATGTTGCCTGCGCGAGATACTCGAGTCTTGGTCAAGGTTCTCTCCTGGTCGTTGGTCTGAGAAAGGAAACGCCCCGCCCCCGGGCGCGGACAGCATTCGCCCGAACCGGGGCAAAACGTAGTAAATCCGACAGGAGCGCGCCAGTACCAGGCAGGAACGCCTACGGGATGGCCGGCCGCCCGAAGAGGTAGCCCTGGGCAAAGGTGCAGGCCAGGTCCCGGAGCACGCCAGCCTGGGCCTCGGTCTCGACCCCCTCGGCGATCACGTCGAGGCCGAGGGCGTCGGCCATCGTGATGATGGCCCCGGCGATGGTGCGGGCCTGGCCGTCGGTGTCGATGTCGGCGGTGAGGGAGCCGTCGATCTTGAGGAAGTCGATGGGCAGGCAGCGCAGGTAGCCGAGCGACGAGTAACCGGTGCCGAAGTCGTCGAGCCCGACCCGGCAGCCCAGCTCCCTGATGGCGGAGAGGACGCCGACGGTGTAGTCGAACTGGTCGATGAGCAGG